>JAJFLT010000405.1 GCA_021772555.1 Opitutales bacterium
CAGAACCACGGGGCGGGGCCTGGACTTGCTATCCGTGGCGGACCTGCGCGTCAACCTCATGACTCGAGAGGTGAAACGTAATGAACAACTGATTGAGCTTCCCGCACGCGAATTCAACCTGCTTGTCTTTTTGCTGCGGACGCCGGGAAGAGTCTGGAGCCGGGTACAGATTTTCGAGCATGTGTGGGAATATAATTTCGATCCTGAAACGAACCTGGTGGATGTTTACATTGGTCGGCTGCGAAGAAAAATAGACGACGATTTTCCGGTTAAACTTATCGAAACGGTGCGTGGAATCGGCTATAGAATTCGAAAAATCGATGTTTAGGAAATCCTATCGGCTAAAAGTCGCCGCCTGGTCCGCACTGGTCTCAGGAATAGTCTTATTGGTCTTCATGGTTTTCACCGTTCGCCTCATGCGCGACGAGCAACGGGGATTGACCGAACACGATGTGGGAGCATTGGCCAACATGTTGTTGATAGAGCTTTCCATGCATGAAGCAGCCGGTGAAACGGTGACGGAATTTGCCGATGCCATGAGCCGCCAACCGGAAGCGCAACTACTGCTTTTCGCGGTGATAGCACCCGATGGCCGCTATATTTACCACGATAATTACCTGTGGAAAGATCAATACTTCAATTCCATGGAAGAACAACGCTCTGTCGTAACGGATAACGGAGAATGGAGAATACGACGCTACCGGCTACAGGGTTGGGAGGTTTTTATCGGCAACAAGCTTGAAGACACAGAGCACGAGTATATCGAAATGGCGCAGGCATTCAGCGTCGCCCTTCCCATATCGTTATTACTCATCGCCGCCGGCGGCTGGTGGATTGCCTGGCAATCGATGCGCCCTATTCAGTCGATTTCGAAAGTGATTTCGGATGTCGAATCGAAAAACCTGTCCCAACGGGTCCCGGAAAGTAATCGGGAGGATGAAATCGGGAGTTTGGCCAAATCGATCAATCAGATGCTGGAAAGGGTTGAACGCGGTTACCAACAGGCTCGAAGGTTTACGGCGGACGCCTCGCATGAATTGAGGACTCCGCTGGCCATACTGCAGGCGGAACTGGAAAACCGGCTCGGCGACGACGAAGCTAGAAAAGAAGATCAACAGGCCTATGTGCGCATGCTGGAGGAAGTCCACCAACTGAAAACCCTCACCCACACTTTGCTTTTTCTATCGCGGGTGGATGCCGGCATTGTGGAGATTGAGCGCAAGCCCGTTCAATTGATTCAAATGATCGAGCATATTCTGGAAGAATTTCGTGAAATGCCGGAAACGGAAAACCTGACCATCGAATTTGAAAAAGAAAACGACTACAACGAAGTTATCGGCGATGCCCAACTCTTCCGTCAGGTGGTCTTTAATCTGGTTCAAAATGCAGTCAAGTACAACCGTGAGGGTGGAAAAATACTGCTTCAGTCTTCGACCCGTGAGGAACTCGTTCAGGTGACCATCGGTAACAATGGCGCAATCGTCCCGGAAAATGAGCAAAAACGAATTTTCGATCGGTTTTTCACTTGCCGTACGGAGAGAGGACGTAAAGCGGGAGGGTTCGGTCTTGGATTGAACCTAGCCCGCGAGATCGCCCGCATCCATGGAGGCGATGTAATGCTGGTCAGTTCGAAGGACGACTGGACAGAATTCGCCTTTATCCTTCCCAAATATGCACATTGACGACACAGGTTCTCAATTTTCCTGAATCATAACAAAATTGTCACATATCCCGGCAAGTAACATTTAAGTTATTAGGATATAATTAGGCAGTAAAGAACATTCTGTTTTTACTGCCATGCTTTCTTTCCTGACCCTGGGATTTTTCCCGATACGATTCGCACGCCGAATCCATACCAACGAATTAACGATATTCGTTCGGATGCAATTCACTGTCGAGAGTAATCACACTCTCATCTGCAGACACGAAACACTAACGTTTTTAAATTAGTAGTATTTCTACCTCTTTAAAACCCTAAATAAATCGAACCTCAAACGGAATATTCATAAATGAAATCGCATATAAAAATAGTAAAACACAATCCAATGGCCAACATCATCCGCTTTCTCGGTATCTCATACCTGATCGCGCTTGGGACATGTGCATTCGCGCAGGACGAAGAAGAACTGGAGTTTACCGACGCCTTCATGACGGAAGAATGCAGTTTCACTTCGGAAGGCAATAATCCTTACTTCCTTTTGCCACTCGAGATCGGCAGGCAGGCCACCTTTGAGGGGGAGGATGACGGCGAAATTTTACGCGTCGTCATCTCGGTTCTGGACGAAACCTTCATGGTTGGAGAAGTTGAGACTCGCATAGTCGAGGAGCGGGAGTGGGTCGATGACGAGCTCTTTGAAGTGTCGAGAAACTATTTCGCCATCTGCGAGGAAACCAACGACGTGTTTTATTTCGGAGAAGCGGTCGATATTTATGAGGACGGTATCATCGTATCGCACGATGGTGCCTGGCTAGCGGGAGAAAACGAGGCGGAACCTGGTATTTTTACCCCTGGCACGATTCTTTTGGGTTCCCGCCATTTACAGGAAGTGGCCCCCGATATAGCGCTGGACCAAGTTGAAATCACGAACCTTACTTCTACCATTTCGACACCTGCGGGCACATTTGAAAATGTCATGGAGACAAGGGAAACAACGCCGCTCGATCCCGAAACGGTGGATTTCAAGTATTACTATCCGGGAATTGGCATGGTCAAAGATGGGCCACTAGATTTGGTCAGCGCCGTTCCCGCACTTGAAGGTGGACTCTATGAAAACGGGTTTAATCAAACCGATGAAGAATTTACGACGGATTTCTGGGCATCGGACTGCACCTTTTCTCCAACGGGTATTAATCCTTATTTTAACCTTACACCGGGATATCAATTGCTGCTTGAAGGTGAAGACGAAGAAGGCGCAACTGTGACGGTGCTAATTACCGTGCTCGACGAAACAAAAGAGGTTGACGGGGTGGAGACCCGCATTATCGAGGAAATGGAATGGGAGGATGAGGATCTGATCGAAATCTCGCGCAATTATTATGCAATCTGCGCTGAGACAAATTCTGTTTTCTATTTTGGAGAAGAAGTCGATATCTACGAAGACGGTGTCATCGTCAGCCACGACGGAGCCTGGGAAGCGGGCGTTGACGGTGCCACGGCTGGCATCATCATGCCCGGAACCGCCTTTTTGGGCGCCAAATATTTCCAGGAAATAGCCCCCGAATTAGCCTTGGACAGGGCCGAGATTACATCCATCGACGAAGAACTGGAAACGCCCGCTGGAACGTTCGAGGACCTACTCGAAACGGTGGAAACAACACCGCTGGAACCGGGTGAGGAAAGCTTGAAGCTGTATGCGCCCGGCGTCGGTCTCGTCCTGGATGACTTTTTACTGTTGGTGGAAGCAACATCCGGTCAAGAATTTACCGACACTTTCACCCTGGAAGATTGCACCTTCACTTCGGAAGGTAATAATCCCTACTTCCTGTTGCCGCTCGAAGTAGGTAGGCAGGCCACCTTTGAAGGGGAGGATGACGGCGAATCCCTGCGTGTCGTTATTACCGTTTTAGACGAAACTTTCATGGTGGGTGACGTTGAAACACGCATAGTGGAGGAGCGGGAGTGGGCCGATGACGAGCTGACTGAAGTTTCCAGAAACTATTTCGCCATCTGCGTAGAAACCAACGATGTCTATTATTTCGGGGAGGCCGTGGATGATTACGAAGATGGCGTTATCGTATCGCATGACGGCGCCTGGTTGACTGGTGTGGATGACGCAGAAGCCGGTATCTTCACTCCCGGCACGGTTACCCTGGGAGCGCGTCATTTTCAGGAGGTTGCCCCCGGAGTAGCCCTGGATCAAGTTGAAATTACCGGCCTCAGCGCCACAGTGGAGACGCCTGCCGGAACATTCGAGAACGCCATGGAAACGACCGAAACAACCCCATTGGATCCCGGAGTAGTAGATTTGAAGTTTTACTTTCCGGGTATAGGCATGGTCAAAGATGGACCGCTCGATCTGGTCAGCACGGTGCCCGCTCTGCCGACAGAATTTGGCGGTGGATTCGACCAAACGGATGAAGAGTTTACGACCGATTTCAGGCAGTCGGACTGCACTTTCTCGACCGCGGGCCGCAACCCCTATTTCATTCTCAGCCCCGGTTATCAATTGAATCTCGAAGGGGAAGAAGATGGAGCAACCATAACGGTGCAAATAACGGTGCTGGACGAAACCATGGTAGTTGATGGCGTGGAAACCCGCATTATCGAAGAACGGGAATGGGAAGATGAGGAGCTAATTGAAATCTCGCGTAATTATTACGCCATTTGCAATGAGACGAATTCCGTTTTCTACTTTGGCGAAGAGGTCGATAATTTTGAGGACGGCGTCCTCATCGACCACGGTGGATCATGGGAAGCCGGGGTCGATGGCTCCAAAGCGGGCGTCATCATGCCGGGAACCGCTCTTCTGGGATCGAAGTATTTCCAGGAAATTGCGCCGGGTGAAGCCCTCGACAGAGCCGAGATTACATCGTTGGACGAAGTTCTGGAAACGCCCGCTGGAACCTTCGAGGACAGTTTGGAGACAGTGGAAACCACACCTCTGGATCCAGAAGAAGAAAGCTCGAAGCTGTATGCTCCGGGAGTGGGTCTGATATTTGACGACATTCTGTTTCTGGTCGAGGCATCCGATCCAAAAGCGGAGGCGCTCAGCGATTATTTTCCTCAATCTGAAATGAACCTGTTTGGATGGTCTGACGTCTCCTGGTTTGGTTCGGTTCAAGGCGATCTATACCCATGGATCTACCATAACGATCTAGGCTGGCTATTTGCTGCCGGTGATGGCACGGACAGCTTCTATTTCTGGGATGCAACACTCGGTTGGGTCTGGACTTCGCCCACCAACTTTCCCTGGTTTTGGAGTTTCTCCGATAATGACTGGCTTTACTATGCAGAAGGAACCACCAACCCGCGCTGGTTTTACAGCATGAATACGGGACAGTGGGCTCCCGCTAATTAAGTAAAAAGTAAATTTTTTGGGGAACGGGCGGCTGTTTTCCACACTAAAAACCCGATCTGACATAAGGTTCGAGTAGGATTGCGGTAAGGTTGTGGAAAATGCCCCTGTTCCCCTTTAATTTGACGCTTCGGCACTTTTTTTGATCACAGGTTTCAGTGTTCAGGATAGAAAGCACCCACGCATCCTGACACCCGAAACCCGAAACTGGGCCCTGCCACAATAGAATTGCAGAGGAACCCTAAATTTAATTTTCAACGGAACTGCCGGGGCGCAGAAGGTCGCCGGGGCGGTATGTGTTTTTCTCTTTGGTGGATAGAAAGAGCGAGAAATAACCGGCAAGTATAAAGAGTCCGCAGAGGATGATGAACCAGTCGCCGTAGCGGACATAAAAAGAGAGGCGGCTGGCCCAGCGAGCGTCTCTATTGATTTCCATAACGTCGCTACCACGAAAATAGATACCTTTGTCAGAGCTGCGCAGGACATGTCTGACATTTCCGAATTCGTCGATCCAGCCGCTCCAGCCGCCATTTCCGCAACGGATCACGGGGCGGCGGGTCTCCACCGCCCTCAATACGGAATGGACGGCGTGCTGGTAGGCACCGGCTTCCTCACCATACCAGGCGTTATTAGTGGCCACATAGAGAAAATCGACCCCAGCCTGCACCGACTGGCGAGCCAGGCGCGAAAAGATATCTTCATAACAAATAAGAGAACCGACCCGGTAGTCACGATTGGAAATCCTGAGGGGAATGATCTGGGCCAGGTCGCCGTGACCAAAGGCGTCCCCGATCGGCACCATTTTATCAACAAACGGAAGAAAACGCTTCAAAGGCACATATTCGCCGAAGGGAACCAGCCTGCGCTTGGCATAATAGGGTTCCGTAAAACCGTTTTCCGGAGTAACCGTGCAAATGATGTTATACCAGGTTTCCCCTTCCACCGCCATGTTTCCCATAAGGATGGTTTTATCGACCCGACGGGCCAATTCCTCGGCCCAGGCACGCGCGCCATCGTCACCCTTAATTGGCCAGGGAGTAACAGACTCCGGCCACAAAACGACGTCCCCTCCTACCGCCGTGCCGTAAAGCGTGTATTTTTCAATGGTTGCGAGATTTTCCCGGGCCGCCGCGGGGTCCCATTTAAGCGATTGTCTGATGTAGGGCTGGATAGTGGAGGCTGTGAAAAGTTTCTGGCTCTGGATGCCGAATACTTCCGACCAAAGCAAACCGGTCACGGCGCATAGAAGAATCGCCAAGGCGGTATAAAATTCGGGGCAGATACGTTCATACCAGGAGGAGCGGGAGGATTTCTCCCCAAGAATCCGGCGTAAATAGAAAGCCAGGCCAAGATTGAAAAAAATGAGGATAAAGGAGAGGCCGGCCGAACCGGTCAGGGAAATTACTTGCAGGAGGGCCGGACGGTCCCACTGGCTGGCGGCCAGGGGTAGCCAGGGAAAACCCGTGAAAAGCAGTCCCCGCAGGTGTTCGAGAACAACCCATAGTCCGGCCAGGCCGAGCAGTCCCGGCAACCTAACCGACAAAAAGGGTTTGCCCTCCAATCGGGGCGCCACCCACCAAACAGCCATCAGCCAAAGGAAAAAATACAATCCCGTGTAAAAAGAAAGAGTAATGGTCCCCGTGTAGGTTACATGGCGCAGCCACCAGAGCAAAACGATCCAGGAAAAGAACCCGGTCAACAGCGCACAAATCGAGTATATTTTGAAAGCCGGACGTGTGCATGCCCAAAGGACGAAAGGCAGGGCAAACAAATAGGCCGTTTCCGCTATGTTGATGTTTGGAAAGGCGGCCGTATAAAGCCCCACCGTCAACAAAACGGCCAACGGAGGCCAAATCCATTTTCTAAAAACCGTGGAAATAGCCGTCTTTTGCGGATCGGCCTTTTTAAAATGGTATTCCTGTCGGGCGGCGCTACGCGGCCGTAATTTTGAAATGCGATATGCCAAAATGAAGATCGATATTAAGAAACGCGGCGGTCTTTCTCAAGCGTTTCTTCCGTGGCATTTTTTGTACTTTTTACCGCTTCCGCAGGGACAGGGATCGTTGCGGCCGACTTTGGGGGTTTGCCGCCGTACCGTCACAGTGGGAAGCTTGACCGCTTTTTTTCCAGACTGGGCGGTGGACCCAGCGGCAGCCAAGGAGGGAGAGGATTCCGGCCCCTGGGTGCGGATATCGCGTGAAAGCATCGATATCATGGTTTCAAAGGCTTTCACATTGGTGGCAGAGCGAAAGAGCCCTTTGCAGATGTCGAACCGGATATTGTTCATCATCTGCTCGAAGTAAACATAGGCTTCGCTCTTGAATTCACTTAAAGGATCCTTTTGCCCATAACCACGCAAACCAACGCTCTGGCGGAGGTCATCCATTTCCGTCAGGTGATCCTGCCAATGGCGATCCATATTGGATATGATGACATACCGTTCGAGAGCTTCCAGCGCCTCCGGCGTTTCCACTGACTCTTTGGCCCGGTAGGCGACACGGACTTTTTCCAGACCGTAGGAGAGAAGCTCATCGACATCCTTTCCCGCCAATTCCTCTTTTTTCAAAACCACCGGAAAATGGGTGTTGAGCCATGAGAGATAAATATCGACCGACTCGGGGGATGGCTCTTTTTCATCGGCCAGCCCAGTCTCCTCCATACGGTAGGCGAGTTCTTCCTCTACCAAGTCAAAAATTAATTCCCTCGGATCGTCTGAGTGGAGTGCGTCATTGCGCAAGTTGTAAATAATTTCCCGCTGCTTGTTGAAAACATCGTCGTATTGGAGGAGGCGTTTGCGGATGGAGTAATTCTGCTCCTCCACCCTTTTCTGGGCATTCTCAATGACCCAACTAGGCAAGGGGACTTCACCCTCGCCAACCGATTTTTCGAGGAGTTTGCCGACCATCCCGGTATTGCCGAAGAGGCGCAGTAAATCGTCTTCCAGAGAAATGTAAAAACGCGAGAGACCGGGATCCCCCTGGCGCCCGCTGCGCCCACGCAACTGACGGTCGATGCGCCGGGCGGTGTGGCGCTCGGTCCCGATGACATAGAGTCCACCCACATCGGCAATGCCCTCGCCCAGCTTGATATCGGTTCCGCGCCCGGCCATGTTGGTGGCGATGGTGACGGCCCCCCGTTGGCCGGCCCGGACAATGATATCGGCCTCCTGGGCGTGAAACTTGGCGTTGAGCACATTGTGGGCGATATTGGTCCGTTTGAGCATACGGCTGAGTACTTCCGATGCTTCCACCGAAACGGTACCCACCAAGACCGGCTGCCCTCTGCCGTGGGCTTCCCGAATTTCCTCGATGACGGCATTGTATTTTTCCCGGCGGGTCTTGTAGATGGTATCGTGCTGGTCGTCCCGCACAATTGGCCTGTTGGCCGGGATAACCATAACGCTGAGGTCGTAAATATCCCGAAATTCATTAGCCTCGGTCTCCGCCGTGCCGGTCATCCCGGCCAGTTTGTCATACATGCGGAAATAGTTCTGGATGGTGATGGTGGCATAGGTCTTCGATTCGCGCTCAATGGTGACCCCCTCCTTGGCCTCGACTGCCTGATGGAGGCCATCGCTCCAGCGGCGGCCCGGCATGACCCGACCGGTGTTCTCATCCACGATGATTACCTTGCCGTCCTTGATGATGTACTGGTCGTCTCTCACATAAAGGGAATAGGCGCGCAGAAGTTGGCTGATGCAATGGATGTCTTCACTGGTTTGCTCGAAATGATCCTGGGCATCAGCCTTGGCTTTCTTTTTCTCCTCATCGTTCAAGCTGGAGTTACCATCCACCTCAATGTAAATGGAGGGAAGGTCTGGTAGAACGAAGGCGTCATCGTCATCCGGGCGAAGGTATTGGCGACCCTTTTCCGTCAGGTCAGCCTGGTGTCCCTTTTCATCAATGACATAATATAGTTCCTCTTTGAGGGCGTAAAACTGACTCTTGTTGTTATCGCTGCCCATTTCCAGGTCGAACTTGTCAAAGCCTTTGCGGATGCGACCTTTCTCCATAAGGCGCAGAAACTGTTTGTTTTTGGGCGACCCCTGTTTGACCTGGAGGAGTTTGCTGTAAGATTCCATCAGATCATCGTCGTCTTCATTTTCCTCCTCAGCTCCATTGAGTTCTTTGCGGGCCTCCGCCACCAGGCGATTGCAGAGGGTGTTCTGCTGCTTCACGAGTCGCTCGATGGTTGGTTTCATTTTGGGAAACGGCATTTCCCTTTGCACCTGGGCGGGACCGGAAATAATGAGCGGCGTGCGCGCCTCGTCGACGAGGACCTGGTCCACTTCGTCGATAATGCAGTAATAGTGATCGCGCTGCACCTGGGACTCCTTGCGCGTGGCCATGCCGTTATCCCGCAAATAATCGAAACCGTATTCACTGGATGTGCCGTAGGTGATGTCACGATTGTACATTTCCCGGCGTAGGGCCGGATCCATCGAGTTCTGGATGCAGCCCACGGTCAGTCCCAGAAACTTGAAAATGCAGCCCATCCACTCGGAATCTCTCTTGGCCAGGTAATCGTTGACCGTGACCAGCTGGCAGTTGCGGCCAGTCAGGGCATTGAGGTACAGTGGCAGTGTGGCTACCAGTGTTTTCCCCTCGCCGGTCGCCATTTCGGAAATTTTATTGTCGTGCAGGGAAATGCCTCCGATGAGTTGCACATCGAAATGGATCATGTCCCAGACCATTTCATGATCGCAAACCGTAAAAGTCTGCCCGAAAAGCCGGCGGGCGGCATTTTTCACCACGGCGAAAGCTTCCGGCAGGAGTTCGGCCAATATTTCCGTATTGGCTTTTTTCCGCGCCATTATCTTGTTCTTCTCGTCCTCATCGGGAGAAAGTTTCGATAATGCTTCCTCCATCCGGTCCTGGTAGCGACGCTTTAACTCATCCGTTTTGGCGCATAGCTGGTCGTCGGAGAGCGCTTGCAAACCCTCCTCCAGTCGGTTGATTTCCTCAACCCGAGGCCCCAATTGGTTCAGGTATTTTCGATAATGCCTGCCCTGGAGTTTCTTGAAAAATCCACTGATCATTTTAGATAAGTTCTTGTTAATGGCCACGCCCAACGGAGGGCATAGACACCCCTCTGACCGATTGTGTTTCTTAAAAAAACAATCCGCCCGACGGTATCAGGAGGCTTTCAGTTTTTCCCTGAAATAGGCAATCGTTTTCTGTAAACCCGACTGCAAGTTGCAAACTGGCTCCCAGCCGAGATATTTTCTGGCCAGGGTGATATCGGGTTGGCGTTGTTTGGGGTCGTCCCCCGGCAATTCCATGTAGGTTATACGCGAACGGCTTGAGCAAAGTTCCAAAACCTTTTCGGCCAACTCCAGGATGGTAAACTCGTCGGGATTACCCAGATTGACCGGCCCAACTGTTTTCTCCTGCTCCATCATTCGCACAAATCCCTCCACAAGATCATCGACGTAACAAAAGGAGCGCGTCTGCCGCCCGTCGCCGTAAATAGTGATATCGTCACCGCGCAGGGCCTGCACAATAAAATTGGACACCACGCGGCCGTCCTGCGGATGCATGCGCGGCCCGTAAGTATTGAATATACGCACCACTCTTATATCGACGCTGTTTTCCCTATGGTAATCGAAAAACAGCGTTTCGGCGCACCGCTTTCCTTCATCGTAACAGGCCCGCAACCCAATGGGGTTTACGTTTCCCCAATAGGTTTCCTGCTGGGGGTGCATGTCGGGGTCGCCATAAACCTCGGAGGTGGAGGCTTGCATTATGCGTGCCTTGACCCGTTTGGCCAGTCCGAGACAATTAATGGCCCCCATGACGGATGTCTTGACGGTCTTGATCGGGTTATACTGGTAATGAATGGGCGAGGCCGGACAGGCCAGATTGTAAATGCAATCGACCTCCAGCTTGATGGGGTCGACAATATCGTGACGCAAAAACTCGAATCCAGGATTGGATAGCAAGTGGGAAATATTTTCCCTCGCCCCGGTAAACAAATTGTCCAGGCAAATGACTTCCTGCCCCTCCTTTAAAAGGCGCTCGCAAAGATGACTGCCTAAAAAACCGGCTCCGCCTGTTACCAATATTCGCATCAAAGAAACAAAAGGTGTGAAGAAATCGAATTCCTGCAAGCAATATCATATCCTCCGCAGGGGAAGATAACAATCCTCTCTCTTTCCGGACTTGGTTTTGCCATAAAATAAGAAAAATCTCTTCGCTTTAACCATCGGATGGAAAAAACGAAGAGATTTATCAAAAGTCAATATTTGCAAACAAATCCGTGTCAGGATTCAGGAGAAATTAGTTTAATTTCAGTTTTGCGAAAAGATGTCTACTTCAAGCTGTTATAAACGCCCTTTTCCATTTTAGTTACCACCGCGTAACTGAGCGCGAATTTTTTAGAAGCTGCATTTTTGGAGGTGCCGCCCTTGATCGCTTTTAAAACGCTATCGCGTAACGCCGCAGTAATTTTGGTGCGTTTGCGCCGCGCTTTGGCGGGAGCCGCGGAGGCTTTTGCCGCTTTTTTAGCTACCTTAGCTACTTTCTTGCGAACAGCTTTAACGGCAACTTTACGCTTGGCCTTGCGAACCGCTTTACGTGGTGCTTTGGCGGGCGCAGCCGCTGCTACCGCCTTGCCTTTGCCCATACGCAAAGAGTACTTCGCAATAATGGCATCGACTAAAGCCCTCGGGTTTTTGTAGCCGCTGCTTTTCACAAGCGCGTCAAGTTTCGCTTCCAAAGCCTTCTCACTTTTCAACTGGTCGGCCAAAGCTTTCTTTTCCCGAGCCAGTTTCGCTTCTTCTTTTTCGATTTGTTTTAATCTTTTTTGATTATCCATAAGTTTTCTTATTTCATTGCTTCAACCAATAATCAAGTAAAAAATTAAGTAAATTCCGCAACATTAAATGGCACCGCCTTTCATCAAAAACAGTTTCATACTTGATATTTTAACTATCCTTATTTTCCAGTTTAAATGAATGAAGTTAACAGTATTAAATGCACGATCATCTACGATGAATCAGATGTTTCAAAAAACGGACCGTAATCCAAAATTAAACAGGTTTGCCGCGCAGTCTTGGAATATTCGCTAAATATTCCGGTCGATCCGAGCGAATTTATTTACAGCTATCGCAGTTAATGCAGATAGACCCTGCTATCTCTCTAACAGCTAGCTAAAGCAGTAGGCTGGCAACCTCCTCACATGGATAATATCCACAACCGTGGTCGCTTTGTTCGTGGACAGTATTGTAGCTATTGCCAAGGGTTATTCCCCTGAAATCCCCTTCCTCATAGTTTGCGAAACCGAGGAACGTTTAATCAATTTGCGGGCGGCTTCGTTCATTGGTTCTATTTGCAGAATTCTGTCACCGGTTTTTTCCGCTTGAGACAAATGCCCCAAGGCAAGGCAGGCATTGCCATATGCGAGCAGGTTGGCCACATTACGAGGTTGTTTCGCGCAAATTTCTTCCAGAGCAAAATGCGCCGTTTGGGCAAAACCGAGTGCCTCTGCGGCGGATGCCAACAATCGGTTGGCTCTAACGCTGTCGGGCTGGCGATTAAATATTTTTTCTGCAGCATTTAAGGCTTTTAAAGGATCTTTGCTCAGCATCCTTTTTCCCCAAAGATAATCGGCCCAGGAAAAAAAGGATTTCATCATAGCCATAATTCTATGGCTGCCGAATGAGTTATGATCTTTCTGTGCCTTACGTAAAATTTTCCGCACCGGCAAGCAGCCCGGCTGGCGCCGGATTATGTAACGGCAAATATCGGCGGCATACCTTGGGTGGCCGTCATCAATAGCCCGGCTGGCTTTTCCAATATGTTCCTGGAAACGGGGATCTAATCCAAAAAAATCGATTTCCTTTATTGAAGCGTCAATTGCCACGACCGGAATGTTAAGTGCTTAGAATTTAACTAGAACCTATCTCAAATTCAACCACAGGGTAGGTGTTTGGCAACGGCTTTTTCCAGCCGGTCCATCCAGTTTTGGATTTTATTTTGGCTCTCACCTTCGACCAAGAGCCGGAGCAACGGTTCCGTGCCCGAGTAGCGCAGTAATAATCTGCCTTCACCTTTCATTTCGCTTTCCAGCTCCTTCACTGTGGTAACCAACGATGGAACCTCGTCGAAGGGAATTTTTCGGGTCACTGTGATGTTTTTCTGAATTTGCCCCTGCAATTGCACTACGCGCCGCAATTGGGATAGCGGGCGGCCTGTCTCTTTCATTACTTCGAGGACTTTAAAAGCGGCATAAAGTCCGTCACCTGTTGGGAAATGATCGGAAAAAATAATATGCCCTGAAGATTCCCCGCCCAGGGAACCATTCTCTTCCATCATTTTTTGCACCACGTTACGGTCTCCCACGGCCACACGTTGCAAACGAATTCCGACTTTGTTGAGAGCTTTATCCAGACCGAGATTACTCATGACCGTGGCCACTACTACTTTATTCCGCAGCTTTCCTTGTTCGAGGGCGTGCAATGAGAGCAATGCCAGCGCTTCATCGCCATCTAGCACGGATCCTTTTTCATCACAGAGAACCAGCCGGTCCCCATCACCGTCAAAGGCGATCCCGATATGAGCCTTTTCGGCCAAGACCCGTCCAGCCAGTATTTGGGGGTGCTCGGAACCGCATCCATCATTAATATTGTGGCCATTCGGCTTGTCACCCAAAAAAATAATGTCGCCCCCAAGGTGGTCAAAAGCTGTCGGAGCGGTCTTGCAGGCGGCCCCATTGGCCATATCGACAACGATTTTCCAGCCTTTGAAATCCCCTTCCGCAAACAAGGAAACCACCGATTGAAGGTAGGCATATGCGGTGGTTGCAAGCTGCTGTGACAAGCCCTCATCAAGGGAAACGCGTTGTCCCTCAGAGAGGATTTTTGTAATCTGCCGTTCAACCTCGATATCCAATTTTCTTCCCTCATGGGAGAGAAATTTTATACCGTTATCGGCAGCGGAATTATGAGACGCAGTAATGATGGCTCCAAAATCTGCACGATTGCGCAAAACCGCTGTTACCACAGCGGGGGTAGGCATAATGCCGGAATTCAACACATCATGAACGCCGGAGGCATTTAAGCCTGTGATGAATGCTTCGGCTAGTTTCTCTCCCGAGGCTCGGGTATCCCTGCCGATGACCACCTTCGGGTGTTCACCGACTCCGGCATTTTTGAATAAATAAGAACCAACCGCATGGCCCAAATTAGCGAAAAACTCAGGGTTGATGCAATCGCTACCGAACTCGCCGCGCAACCCGTCCGTTCCGAAGATGTTGCCGCTCATCGCCCGTAAAAGTCACGGGTTTTTTGTAGCCAGTCCTTGAGCGCCCCGCCCAGCAAGACATCCTTGGCCAAAGCGAAACCTTCGTTTTTGCCGTAAATCCAGAGGGCCGTCCCGGCATTGTAAAGAATGGTATCGATGAGTCCTTTTTTACCCTTTCCATCGAGAAGACCGTAGAGAATCTCGAGATTTTCCTTCGCCGATCCGCCAGCCAGATCGGATTTCTGACATCGGTCGAACCCGGACACTTCGGGTCTCCACATAGCATCCACATCGGACAATTGACCCACCCCGGCGACCCGGTTTTCGCAAACACAGGTCAGCTCATCCATGCCCCCGCCATCCGGCATGTGGCCATAAACGACGAGGCCGCGCTTAACTCCCAACGAATCGAGTGAGCGGGCAACGGTATAAACCCATTTCTGGGAGTACACACCCATCAGGATGTGGGCCGGACGGGCCGGATTGATGAGGGGCCCCAGGAGATTAAAAATGGTTCGCTCGCCCTCTTCAGCCAATTCGCGCCGGACCAGCATGATTTCTTTGAAGGCGGGATGAAAAGCGGGGGCAAAGAGAAAGCAATAGTTAAGGGCCTGCAAAGAGTCTCGTAATTTCTGGTCGTCCGCCTCGACACTCACACCCAGCGCGCCCAAAAAATCGGCGGCACCGCTTTTCGAGGTAATGGCGCGGTTACCGTGTTTGATAACGGGGATACCGGCAGCCGCCAGGATGAATGAAACCGTTGTGGAAATATTGAAGCTGCCGGATTGGTCACCCCCCGTGCCGACAATATCAATGGCCTCGCCGGCATAATCTTGAAGACCAGGATCACGAGCCATTTCCCTGAAAACCCTGGCAAATGAAGCCACCTCGGAAGCGGACTCGCCTTTTTTGGAAAGCTCGAGCAGGAAATTTTTCTTCAACTCGGCCGATGCCTCGGACGAAGCGAGCTGGCGGGCGGCATCTTCGGACTGCGCATCGGTCAATGAAACGCCTTCGGCGAGGGTTGCAATTAATGTTTCCATTCTGAAAAGGCTCTACTGGCGGGACTCTCCCTGCTCAAGACAATTTCTGCAAAACCTGTCTCCCATTCCGATAAAAATATTCCTGTCCAAAACCGCCAATTGTTGTTTTCCTTGCCACAAAAAAATTTTGACCGATGAATTATTACTTTAGGTATTGTAGTTGTCTTGTCTCGTTCTTCTTTATTCTGGGAACGGTTGCGATCGGACAGGAATCAGCAAACGCCCAGGAAATCGAACCCGACAATCCGAGGACGGTTTTTTCCTACCGGGAGGCATTGGTGTTGGGCCTGGTTGAAGGTCTGACGGAATTTCTACCCGTCTCATCGACCGGCCATCTCATTCTGACCAGCAGTCTCCTCGGGTTGAAGGAAAGCGAACCCGAAGGAAGCCCCTACGAGGTCAAATCCGCCGTTGACGCCTACAGTATCGTCATTCAATTCGGGGCTATTGCGGCCGTCGCCCTGGTTTACTGGAACAGAATCGTCTCGATCTTTCTCGGTTTGGCCGGCAAAAGCAGGAACGGCCTTTTGTTGGGGAGGAACCTCATGATGGCATTCGTGCCAGCGGTGGTCCTCGGGCTTTTGCTCGAAGATATTATCGATACCTACCTGTTCAATAACCTCACCGTGGCCATCGCCTTGATGGCCGGGGGTTTACTTATTTTTTTAATGGACTGGCGGCAAAAACGGAAAAGCAGCCAATCCTCCGATGACGATCTGCAAATTTACGATCTCACGCTGCGGCAGTCTTTTCTAGTGGGGCTTTTCCAATGTGTGGCCTTGTGGCCGGGAGCCAGCCGTTCACTGATGACTATTGTGGGCGGTTACGTTGTCGGACTGAAACCGTGGCGGGCGGCCGAATTCAGTTTTTTGTTGGGTTTGCCGACATTGACCGGGGCCGCATTTTATAAAGGACTGAAGGCTGGTCCGGAAATGTTGGAGGTTTTGGGAATCGGCCCTCTCCTTGTCGGTTGCCTGGTGGCCGCAGTATCGGCCGGCCTGAGCGTAAAGTGGATGGTTCGCTACCTGACCCGGCACGGTCTGGCCATTTTTGGATGGTACAGAATCGCCTTAGCCATCTGGATGTTCGTATTTATAATCTGATGCCGCCCGGAGTTATTGCCGAAATAACCTTTCATCCAATGAACTGAAATAGTGGGTTTTTTAAAGATGAAAACTTGGCTTGACGGGTGATGCCGCGATCATAGAATTCCCGTCTTTTCAATATTCAACCTAGATCTTGGTCGGTCCGAAAGATACCGGCTCAATTATTTTCAATCGCAGGAACGATCCATGGCCACACCTAAAAGAAAACACTCCAAGCAAAGAAGCCGCAAGCGCAGGGGGGCCAACCGCTTTCAAGCGCCCCAGCTTTCCAAGGATTCGACGGACGGCACACTCTTTCGCCCGCACCGGGTTAACCCGGCCAATGGGATGTACCGGGGCCGCCAGGTCCTCGACATCGAAGTCTAACCCTTCTACCAACCCCTAACTTTCCCGGAAAGGAGCGGGGCGTGAACCGCCTTTCTTTTTTTTCCTGATTTTGATGCCCTAAGCATTTGGGTGGAAATGTCTGCAAAAAAAGTCCATGAAGGCATTGCTATAGACGCAATGGGCGGGGACCTCGGCACATCCGAGGTAGTGCGCGCCGTGGCCCTGGCCTTCGAGCAAATTAAAAATCTCGGCCCAATTGTCCTGGTGGGCAAGGAACGACTGCTGGTGAGGCTGATCAAAGTCGCCGGCCTGGCGGATGAGCCGAGGTTGAGCATCTTTCCCGCCACACAGGTCATAGGAATGGGTGAAAAGCCCATTAAAAGTCTCAAGCAGAAAAAGGATTCCTCCCTCGTCAGGGCCATTGAACTGGTCAAGGAAGGAAAATGCAAAGCCGTCCTTAGTTGCGGAAACACAGGCAGCTTGATGGCGGGCAGTACTCTCAAACTGAGGCCCTTGCCAGGCGTGGAAAGACCGGCCTTGGCCGCAGTCATGCCGGCCAAAAAGGAACTTTTCCTCTTGCTCGACGCGGGCGCCAATCCCATAGCCAAGCCCGAACACCTCGTGCACAATGCCATACTCGGCCACCATTACAGCAAAGTTGTGATGGGAAAAGCAAAGCCGCGCATCGGTTTGCTGAGCAACGGTACGGAGGAAACGAAGGGCAACGAATTGGTGCAAAAAACCCATCAACTGCTCAAACAAATGGGTTCCTTGATCAATTACCAGGGACTCATCGAAGGTTTTGAGGTGTTCAATAACAAGGTCGACGTCATAATTACCGATGGATTCACGGGCAACGTGGTGATAAAATCCTGCGAGTCACTGGTTCTATCCATGAGTGATTTCCTGAAGGAGGAAATCGTAAAAAATCCCATGAGATTGACCGGGGCGCTTCTATCCAAAGGCGCTTTTAAAAATGTGAAGGATCAATTTAATCCCGATAATTACGGAGGCGCCCCACTGCTCGGACTCAATAGCCATGTGCGCAAATCGCACGGATCGAGCAATCGATTCGCCATTATGAACGCCATCCGGGTGACTCAGGAAGTGGTGGCCAACGACTACAACTCCAAAGCCCTAGCCGATATCGGGAAAGCCAATGAAATCATTAAAAAAGAGCGCGCGGCGGCAGAACCTCAATTAATTGCCCACCAAGGGCCCAAATAATAATGGATCAAAGCGCCTTGACAGCATGTCGTTTTGTATGCGTTTTTGAACCCGCCCCCGAAACAGGCAACGGCAAATAATGATTAACGGTAAAGATTCATCCATTGTTATTGGGGGAATCGGTTCCTATGCCCCGCAGAAGATTCTCAGCAATCAGGAACTGGCAAAAATCGTCGATACATCCGACGAATGGATTCGTAGCAGAACAGGCATCCGGGAGCGCCGCATCGCCCAAAATGGCGAAACTTGCTCCGATATAGGGACCCGGGCCGCCCAAGCTGCCATGGAACATGCCGGAATGAAACCAGAGGATATCGATCTTCTAATCGTGGCCACGATGACCCCGGATATGCCTTTCCCGTCAACCGCCTGCATCATCCAGACAAAGCTCGGGCTCAGAAACATCCCCTGTTTCGACGTGGGGGCCGCCTGCTCGGGGTTTTTATATACTTTGGAAATAGGCTGCCAGATGCTGAAGTCGGGCGATTACCGCAATGTCCTCATCGTCGGGGCGGAAAAACTCTCCAGCATCATGGATTGGCGGGACCGCACAACCTGCGTATTGTTCGGAGACGGGGCCGGAGCGGTCGTGTTGACTGCTGTGGACAGACCGGGCGTCGGCATTCTGGGAACCAGTCTGGCTGCCAATGGAGCAGAGGGGAAAATCCTCAACATGCCGGGTGGGGGCAGCAATGAACCGGCCACCACGGAAAGCGTTCTGGAGCGCCGCCATTACCTCAAAATGATGGGCAAAGAGGTATTCAAAATTGCCGTGCGAGTGATGGAGCAAAGCGCCCTGGATCTTCTTGTCAGGCATAATATTACGCCCGAGGACGTGGACTGCGTCATCCCTCACCAGGCCAATATGCGCATTCTTGAGCTGATGTCGACCCGGATGGGTTTACCCTTGGAAAAATTTCCCATCAACCTGGATCGTTACGGCAATACCTCTGCCGCATCCATACCGCTGGCCCTGAATGAAGCCCATCAGGATGGCAAAATCAAGAGTGGAGATTATGTGCTCCTCATCGCCTTCGGCGCAGGGTTGACATGGGCCTCATCTTTAATCAAATGGCATTGAGTATATACGGCATGACACAACGCTTCATTTTAACCATTTTACTTTTCTGCGCTACTTCCACCTCTATAGTGGAAGGGGCTCTGCTTGGAAAAAGGAAAAAAGAGAACCTCGACATCATTCAGCAGGATGAATTGGCCCTGCAACTGCTTAAAACAGCGGAGAAGGACGAGACGGCGGGTAGAAAAAAATCCGCGGCCAAGAAATACATGGAGGTATTTAAAAGGTACTCGAATTCTTTTTACAGCCCCGAAGCGCTCTACCGGTCCGCCAAAATACGTTCCGGGCAACACAAATGGAAGAAAGCCTACGAGACCTTTAACACGGTTGTCGTCTTCTACCCCCATTACGAGAAGTTCAATGCCATTCTGCAGGAACAATTCGACATCGCCAATACCATGGCCACAAAAAAGACTTCACGGTTCTTCGGCGTGATACCGTTTTACAACTACGACTCATCGGTAAAATATTTCGAGATACTCATCGCCAATGCCCCCTACAGCGATTTCGCCCCGCTTTCTCTTTTTCAAGTAGCGCTCATCCACAAAAAGAGAGGGCATGAAATAAGGGCCATCGACGCTTTTGACCGCCTGGTCAACAATTATCCCAAAAGCATGCTCACCCCGGATGCCTACAGGGAACTGGCCAATACCTTTTCCTCCCTCGTGGAGGGCCCCAAATACGATCAGGGCGCCACCCGCGAGGCGATTGCCAATTACAAGGATTACCTCATACTGTTTCCAGACGATAATCTGGTGGAAGCGGGAGAAAAAGGCCTTCAGGAAATGGAGGACACCTTCGCCAAAAGTAAACTGGAAATGGGGGAATTTTATTATAAAAAACGAAAAAATATCGAAGCGGCCAGAGTGTTTTTCAATGAAGCCATCACGGTGGCGCCCAACTCCAATAGCGCCCAAAATGCCCGCGATTACCTGGCTGTGATGCCGGAACCGCCTGTGGCCGGCGAAGGGGTTGCCGTCGCAGCTGCCGCCAACCAGGATGATTCCAGCAAAAGAGGCCTGATCCGGCGTATGCAATTTTGGAGAAGAAGCCAGGACGGCGAGACCCAGACACCTCTGGAGGAAGGGTCCACCATCGAAGTCGCCTCGGTAGAACCGCCGCAAACCGGCGAACCGGCAGAAAATAGCGCCGAAAGCGAAACCGATCCCGTAGAGGAAGAGACCGGCCGGGGCGTCTTAAACCGGATGGTATTTTGGAGAAAGGACCGGAAAAAGGAATCTCCCGTATCCGAGGAATAATTGAATAATACCGGCAACAAATCCGCTCAACGCGGAGTCTCGGGGAAACCTCCTGTCTCGAGAAAAGGTGCGACCCTCTTATCCACTATTTTAATATTTATTTGTGGATGTACCCATTACCATTTGGGGCCTCCGGCAGAACTGCCTTTTCGCACCTTACATGTGGAAATGGTGGCGAATAAATCCACCGCTCCCCAGGCGCAGGCTCTGCTCACCCGAAACCTGACCGAGGCCTTTCTGCGCGATGGCAGGCTGTCGATCGTGAACGAAGATCAGGCGGAGGCCACCTTGAGCGTGACCCTATCCGGTTTCGACCGCCGCCTGGCTGCCACAGAGGAAAGTGACACCGTTCTGGGCCGCTCCTTCAATTTGACTTTGGAAGCCGCCGCCACCTTGGTGGACAACGGCAGTGGAAAAATATATTTCAAGAATCGAAAATTAGCGGCCGATGAAATTGCCTATGCGGACGGCGGGCTTAACCAGGCGGAATACCAGGCCATGCCGCTATTGGCTCGCAATCTTGCCGCCAAAATAAAAGACAGCGTGGTCAATACCTGGTAAGAATTAGATAGTATCTTCAAAATCCAAATGATGCGGGATAAAGTTGTCATGTTTCAGGTGTCAGGACCGGACAAATTTCTGGCTTCTGACTCCTGTATTCTTCTTCACCACCGCAAGAACACCTCAAGAACGTAAAAAATGAGTCTCCATACGCCCATCCTGGCTCCTTCCATTCTGGCCGGCGACCACGCCCACCTGGCCGCGAGCATGGAAATAGTCGCGCAAACCGGACTAAGCTGGGCTCATCTGGATATCATGGATGGTCACTTTGTTCCCAATCTCTCTTTTGGCCCGCAAACGGTGGCCGATTTACGCAAGGTATGCGATTTGTTTTTCGACGTTCATTTGATGCTGGATGAACCACAGCGCTATATCGAGGCTTTCGCAAAGTCCGGAGCGAACCTCATCAGCGTACATGTGGAACCCACATACGCGATTGTGGAAACCCTCGAAAAAATCCGGGAATTGGGCTGTCTGAACGGCATCGTCTTAAACCCCGATACGCCGGCTGAATCGATACTGCCTTTTTTGGGTAGGGTGGACCTGGTGCTGGTCATGACCGTACAACCCGGCTTTGGCGGCCAGAGTTTTCGCCACGATGTCCTTGCAAAAATCAGCCAGATCGATCGCTGGCGAAACGACCGCTCTCTACAATTCAGGCTCGAAGTGGACGGGGGGGTCGATGCGCAAACGGCGCCTCTATGCCGGGAGCGGGGGTGCGATACGTTTGTTGCCGGCACAGCCTTTTTCCAGGCCGGGGACAAGCTGGAGTTCGCCCGGTCCATCGAAGAATAAGCGGCTGATTCAAAATTTCGATTTTTCGTCCTCGAAACCGGAGATTGGCACTAAAGAGGCCGCCCCTACGGTCGAGTTATTAAGAGTCTCTCCCGTTGAATCAACCGGGCCGGCGGCATCTTTTTGCCCCCATCATCTCCATGAGGATCGACCAGAAACGTATTCTTACAACCGCCCTTCTCTCCCTGGCCAAAAACATCAAACAGGGCAAGAAGCGTGGTTCCCTGCTGATACTCAAGAATATTCCCAACCAGACCTACTTGACGGTCGACA
The DNA here is from genome assembly GCA_021772555.1 of Opitutales bacterium. GTDB lineage: Bacteria > Verrucomicrobiota > Verrucomicrobiia > Opitutales > UBA2987 > JAJFLU01. The sequence continues at coordinate 21,927 of JAJFLT010000405.1, forward strand.
AGGCTCAATGGAGAGCGCTGCAACATTTTAAAAATCCTACGCCCGTTTCGGATGTCATCCCGAGCCTTATCCTCAATCGCAACTGCCCTCCCTTGCGCAGTTTTTATGAACTGATTCTCAAGGCCGTCAAAGCGCAAATCCTGGTGGAGGCGGAAACGACCCCAGTAGGTGTCAAAGCAGTCGACTGGAGTTGGCAGATCAGAGGTGAATTTTCACGTTTTCTGGGTGCCGGATTCATCCTCTTTGGTCTCATCTGTTTGGTCAATACCGGCAGCAGTATGGAGCTACCGCGTCATTCCTGGGAAATCCTGATCGGCCTCGGGCTCATCAGCTTGTCCCTAAGTCTGGGATATGTTCTATCCGCCAGTGTTATGCGTGGTCTCGATTGCGAGGTTTACCGCCCCCATATGTATTGGAAAACACCGGTTCCGCATTTTCGGGTCGATATCGAAGATGCCCACATGGGGGGCAAAGAGTGCGAGTTGGGGGTGACCCTCATGAGAATGGCCCCGATTTTTCTCATCTCCGGTCTCTGTAATCTCTACTACCCGGCCCTGAGTTATATTATGCTGCTCGGTTTGTTTTTTGTCACACAGCCATTTTTTGAAAGCCCCGCCCTCGGATTTTGGTCCGCACTTTTTCGCGAGGTTCGCCTCTCCACTTCCCACGATTTCCTTTTTGTTCAAAACAGACTCCTGTGGGCCGTCATCAATTCCAAGGTAAAGTTTGTGGAAAAGAAATACCTTTTGATTTACGCACTTTATACGATTGCCTGGCTCGGCCTTATCTTCAGCCTCAATTTGTACATCTTTGGCATCAACGGAACCGCTCTGCTGGTTGAATTTTACCATGCCGGGAAATTGAAAATCGTCAGTCTGATCCTCTTGGGTATCGTGGGAGGTCTTGTCCTGATATCCGCCTTTTTGGGGCTTTGGATTTTACTGAAAAATACCTACCGGCTATTGCAGAGCTTCACCGTTAAAAGCAGACAGAGATTCAAGAAAGTCCAGGTAGAGGACTTTTCCCGGCAGGCCATCATCGACGAACTGGCAAAGTCCGATCTCTTTGAAGACTGTAAACCGCAAACCTTGGTCAAAATCGCGGACGCCGTCGACGTCATGGAGACGCCTGGACGAACTTTTATCATCAATGAGGGCGACGACAGCGATACTTTCTATCATCTACTGGCAGGCAAGGTGGAGGTGGTCAAAGAGCTGCCCTCTGGCCGTTATGAAAGAATCGCCGTACTGGAACGCGGGGATTCATTCGGGGAGATCGCCTTGCTCAAGAATATCCTGCGCACCCGTTCCGTACGGACTTTGAAAAAATCGATTTTGCTGTCTCTTTCTCGGGAGAACTTCGAACAACTGATTCTGCCCTCGCTGGGGGCGGAAAAAATTCAGGAAATTCTGCAAAAAAGAGCCTTTCTTACCCGCATTCCGCTTTGCCGTAACTGGCACCCGCAAGCGCTGCAAAAATTTGCCGCCCTCTCCTCTCTGAATACCTATGAGAAAAACGATGTCGTCGTCAACGTGGGGCATAGCAACCAGTTCTTCCACATTGTGTTCGAAGGCGATTTTTTGGTCACGAAAAAGAGGGAGACCCTGGCCAAACTTAAATCCGGAGATTTCTTCGGGGAGATCAGTCTTTTGCAAAACAGTGTGTCCACGGCCAATGTGTTGGCCACTGAGGATTGCAAATCACTCAGCATGCACAAAAAGGATTTCCTGCGCTTCATCGGCAAAGATTTTTTCATTGGCCTGCAATTCGAGAAAATCAGCTCACAGCGACTACAACGACCCATTTTTCCCCTCGAAGGCCGCTCCTTCGAGACGGTCGATGCCTGCTAAACCGCAATCTTAATTTCTCAGCAACTGATGGTGATTTGCTCGATGGAATCACAGAGGCCGCTTGCGGCGTCGATTTCGATGAGGGCGCCGCAGAGGCGGACGTCTCCTTCGGCCACGGGAAATTTTCTGGGCATATCGTCTAAAAACCGCGCCACCACTGCTTGCACTTCGCGTCCGATGACGGATTGATAGGGACCCGTCATACCAGCGTCAGTCAGGTAGCCCGTGCCACGGGGATGAACCGTGCCATCGGCGGTCGGAATGTGGGTATGCGTGCCCACCACGGCACAGGCGCGTCCGTCGAGATACCAACCCATAGCGGTTTTTTCAGAGGTCGCCTCGGCGTGGATTTCCACAAAAACGGCATCAGTATCAGCATTCAACTGCTCAAGGAGACGGTCCGCCGTAGTAAAAGGATTGTCTGTTAACGGACGCATGAACTGGCGCCCCAAAACGGTGAAAAGGCCGAGGCGAAAGCCTTTATTTTCCACCACCAGAACCTCCCGGCCGGGACAGCTGCGGGAAAGGTTGGCCGGGCGGCAAACACGTTCCAGTCGGTCGATATCTGACTCAAACCCGCGTTGATCCCAAACATGGTCGCCAAGGGTGATGGCATCGACGCCGCAACCAAGTAACTCCTCGGCGATTCTGGCCGTCAACCCCGATCCACCGGCGGCGTTCTCGCCATTGGCGATAACGAAATCCAAAGCCATTTCCTCCCGTATGCGGGGAAGTTCCTGGCAAACAATGTCCCGGCCCGGACGGCCAACGATATCTCCTATAAAAAGCAATTTCGGCATAATAGTTTCCACCCATCTCTAGGGTTTGATAAAATTTCTTCAATAAAAAGTGGACAGAACCGATAAGTTTAGCTAGGTAAAAACCTGCATGATCAAAAATCGCCAGTTAATATCAAATATTTTCGAGATCGCTTCCGGCCGTGCCGTGAGTGCGGTTGATGGCGGTGTGCTCAGCCTTCTTGTATCTATTATTGTGGCTGTAGCCTGATCCGGGCAGCGTTTAATTTTTCCAATCTAAACCTGCGCTCCGGATGACAACAAAGTTTCCGATAGGAACTCTTATGCTTATTTATGATCTTTTACCAAACGAACCCCATAGAAAATCAGAAAAATGAAACCAGCAACCTCTACGATGACAACCGACTCGGCTAATGTCGTGACTTTTCCGCAAGACGAAACCGGCCCGCCCATGAATGGCGCCGAAGCAGTCGTCGCGTCCCTCGAACGGGAGGGTGTGGATATTGTATTCGCCTACCCCGGCGGCGCTTCCCTGGAGTTGCACCAGGCGCTCGTCCGTTCCCAAAAAATCCGTACCATTCTTCCCAGGTTCGAGCAAGGAGGCGGTTTCATGGCCCACGGTTTTGCCCGCTCCACCGGTAAAACAGGCGTTTGCATGGCCACCAGTGGACCCGGCGCCACCAACCTCATCACCTGTATTGCAGACGCCTTTATGGACAGCATTCCGCTGGTCGCCATCACCGGGCAGGTACACCAATGGAACATCGGCAAAGCGGCCTTTCAGGAGACGGATTTTTTCGGGATGACCCTGCCGGTGGTCAAACACAGCTACCTGGTGCTGAACAAGGACGACATACCGAGGATTGTCAAAGAGGCCTTTCATCTGGCCAACACCGGACGGCCGGGTCCAGTCCTCATCGACGTGCCCAAAGATGTCCAG
>JAJFLT010000406.1 GCA_021772555.1 Opitutales bacterium
GGAATATATGTATCTTTCACGGTTTCGCCTGAAACGATTATAGAGTCTGCCAAGTCGGCCGCTCTAGCTGCCGACAGCGCCGGGTGGCATCAGAAAACGCCCGCTGTCGAGATCATTGCCGGGTTGCGGGCCATAGCCCCACTGGTGATTTTTCTATTTCTGGTTTTGAAGTTTATCCTGCGGGAAAAAATGCATGATACGGGCATTGTGATTTATGGGTTAGCATTGTCGTTACTGGGGATGATGATGTTCAACGTTGGTCTGAGCTATGGCCTGGCCAAGTTGGGAGGCCAGTCCGGCAGCGTTATCCCGGCAGCCTTTACCCATATAGAAGCTATCACTAACTCACCCATTTACGCCTATACTCTAGGTATTGGCATCGCCATGATTTTCGCCTGGCTGCTTGGCTTCGGGGCCACGCTGGCTGAGCCCGCACTGAATGCGCTGGGAATGACGGTGGAAAATTTGACCAACGGTGTTTTCAAAAAAAGCACTCTTATGTATGCGGTTTCCATTGGAGTCGGCACCGGTATCGCGCTGGGCGTGCTCAAGATAATTTACAATTTTCCGATCGCGAACTTGCTCATTCCGCTCTATCTACTTGCTATAGTTTTGACGGCGTTTTCTTCGGAAGAGTTTGTCAACGTTGCTTGGGATAGCGCTGGCGTCACCACCGGGCCGGTCACAGTGCCTCTGGTTCTGGCCATGGGTTTAGGGTTTGGGACAGCCGTCAGCGCCGTCGAGGGTTTCGGGATTTTGTCGATGGCATCCATTTGCCCCATACTTTCTGTTTTATGCGTGGGTATATGGATTCAAATAAAAATTAAACGGATTGAGAGGGACGAAATCCGTGAACTTGAAGAATCGGAAGTAGCTGTAGCATGAGTAAAAGAGAGATTACAGTATTAACGGAAGCGTCCTTGATCACCTGCATTGTGCAGCGCGATCTGGCGGAGATAATCATAAAAACGGCCCGTGAGGGCGGCGCGCAGGGTGCCACTGTTCATTTTGCGAGGGGCGAAGGCGTGCGCGAAAGACTGGGAATTCTAGGCGTCGCAGTGGAAGTAGAAAAAGAGGTCATCTCGATTGTTGTTTCCGACGATCAGGTGGACAGGATATTTGAAAAAATCTATCTGGCCGGCAATTTGGACACGCCAGGGATGGGAATTATGTATATTACACCTCTGGAAAAAGTGGCCACTTATATTCCCCCGGATATTATTAAAAAACTATCCGCGACAAATGAAGTGAACGAATCCTGACAGGCTGGATATGCAGACTATTGAAAATGGCAGGTTGATTACTTGCATTATTCCCAAGGGGGAGGGCATCAATCTAATCAAGATGCTCAAAGAGGAAAAAAACATCCGCACGGCAAATGTCGCCGGCGGTCGAGGCGGCGGCAGACGAGGCCGGATCGAGGTGGATATCGTTACCGTCGTGGTCGAGCAAGACAGCGCTGAGGGGGTATTTAATTTTATTTATGATAAGGCCCACATTGGCGACTATCACTCTGGAATCATGTACCAAGGCAAACTGGCCCGCTCAACGGTCTTCGTCCTTCCGCAAACTCCCTCCGAATCCGAATAGGTCCTTCGGCCAACCGTGGAATTCGATGACGGTTATCGATTAGTTGATTGGTTGTGGAAACACCTTTTTTTGTGAATTATCAGGATTCGAGCATCCCCTCCAGGCGCTTTTTTACATTCGGCCATTCGATGGCGATAATACTGAAGTAAACCGAGTCCTGAAGGGAGCCATCCCAGCGTATGCGGTGTTTGCGGCGAATGCCCTCGCGCCGGGCGCCGATCCGTTCGATGGCGGTTTGCGAGCGCAGGTTACCACCGTCGGTTTTGAAACTTACCCGGGAGGAGCCCCAATTTTCAAAAGCGTTTTTCAGCAGCAGGTATTTGCATTCCGTATTCACAGCCGTGCGGCGGTAGTCTTTTCCCAGCCAGGTCCAACCGATTTCCATCGCCCTCAAGGGTTTAGAAATATCCATGTATCGGGTGGAACCGGCTGCTTGGCCCGATTCTCTGTCAATGATGGCGAACGGTAATTCCAGACCTGTCAGGGCAGTTTGCAGCGCTTGCTCGATCCATTTTTCGGTATCGGACAGGGAAGCAAATTTCTCTCTGGCCATATAGGCCCACAATGCCGGTTCGCTGCCGTTGGCAAATAGATTCCGGGCATGGTGAATTTGCAAAGGTTCGAGCTGGGCGTGCTTCCCTTCCAGAATGACGGGTTGAGGGTCGAATGTCGCGGTCATTTCTTAGGAGATGGACCTGGTTGCATGATATTTTCCCACTGAGGATGAAAAGCGTTAACGGTGACTCCGCCGTCCACGGCCAGGCATTGCCCAGTGATATAGGAGGAGGCCGGCATACAGAGGAAAGCCGCAGCAGCAGCCACCTCCTGAGGTTGGCCGACCCGGCCCAGAGGAGTGCGCTCGAGGACGGGTTTGATGAAATCCGGATCTTCCAGGAGCTCACTGACGAGCGGCGTTTTAATATACCAGGGCGCCACGGCATTGACGCGTATGCCGTCCTTGGCCCATTCCACCGCCAGGTTGCGGGTTAGTTGGGTCATGGCGGCTTTGCTCATGCCGTAGGGGGAACCGCTGCGCACATGGGAAAGGCCTGCCACCGAGGCGATATTGACCACACTGCCCTCTTGCGATTTTTTCAGCATCGGGTGGAAGAGTCGGCAGAGGTCGAAGGCGGAGGTCAGGTTCGTATCGAGAATTTTGTAATATTCATCAAGCGAATAATCGACGGTGGCTTTACGGATATTGAAGCCGCTGTTGTTGATTAAAATATCCAGATGGGGCCAGGTTTTTGCCAATTCCAGGGGAAGCGATTGCCGGTTTTCAACCCGGCTCAAATCGGCCTTCAAGGCGATGGCCTGGCATTCTTCCCGATTCCATTTTTCGATCAGTTCTCTTGCTGGATCGATGTTCCTGGCCACCAGGCAAACTTTGGCTCCCAGTGCGATAAACTCTTCCGCGATGGCCCGCCCGATTCCCCTCGTGCCACCCGTCACCAGGGCGTGTTTCCCCTCCAGACGCCAGCGGGTACTCATTGGGAAGATAAAAGAGTGAGGACGTTTTCCGGAGGCCGACCGATGACCGCCTTGTCGCCGCGTACCGCGATGGGTCGTTGCAATGCCTGGGGGTTTTCGGCCAGCGCCGCCAGCAGGAATTCGCCGTCCAGGTGGTGGGTGCCCGCTTCTTTGGCTTCCACTGGCCGCATGATGTTTTTGGGTTCGAGACCCAGTTTGGCAGTCAAGTCTTTCAATTGTGCGACATTTGGCGGGGTTTTCAAATATTCGATAATTTCAGGCTGGACGCCGTTTTCCTGGAGCAAAGCCAGAGCTTGGCGGGACTTGCTGCATTTCGGATTATGATAGAGAATAACCTTCATGGCTCGAATCGAGGGCGCTTTAGCGGAATCAGTCCCACCCATTCGTTTTGTTATAATCTTTAAAAGAGACGCGGAAAAGGAGCGCGTAAAGGATCGGGACAATGCCCAATACCAGAATGGTGGCGAAAAGGAGCCCGAAAATGATGGCCACGGCCATGCCCTGCCAGGTCGGGTTTGCCCTTAAATAAAGGGGTAAAATCCCTCCCACGGTGGTAATGGTGGTCAATAGGATAGGGCGCATTCGGTTGAGGGCGGCTTCCACGATGCACTCCTGGGCGCATAGTTCGCCTTTTCCCGTGTTGATGCGAATGCGATCAATCAGGATGATGGCGTTGTTTACCACGATACCGGTCAGCGAGACTATGCCGATCAAGGTGGTGAATCCAAACGGCTGTCGGGTGACCAGGAGCCCGAAGACCACCCCGATGATACCCATGGGTACCGCGCTCAATATAATGAAGGTGCGCCGAAAAGAGCGCGTTTGCTTAACCAGAAGGAGCAAAATGATAAAGAAAGCCCAATGGACGTTATAGAGGATGGAGAGGTTGGCTTTGGCCGATTCGGTTCCCTCGCCCCCCAGTCTTACGAAAAACTCTTCGCCCCATTGCGATCTTTTTTGCGACATGAATTTTTCCAGGGCACGGTCGACTTTTTTCGGGTTGAGACCCGGTTCGACGTCCGCCCTGACGGATACCGTGCGGCGGAAATCCCGCCGGATGATGTTGGCCGATTCATGGACTTCGATCATGCCGGCAACATCTCTGAGCGGGACCGACCGTTTGTATATGCTTGAGTAAACATTGAGGGCATTGATTTTTTCCAATTCATCACTGCCCTCAACCGATGACTGTATGATGACGGGGATGCTCTCTTTTCCCTGTTGGATTTCGGTGACCGGTATGCCAGTGAGGTAAGTTTGCAAGGCTACGGCGATTTCACCGTGCGTTACCCCGGCCAGCCCGGCGGCTTCCTCGTCGATAACGACGCGATATTTTTTGATGGGAGAACCCCAATTGTCGTTGACGTTGAAGACCCCCGGCAGTTTTTCCATTTCCGCCTTGATCTCCTCCGCGATGCCGAACATGCCCTCCAGGTTTTCGCCCGAAATATGAACACGGATAGGGAAACCGACGGCCGGTCCCGCCTCGATGCGGCGGATTCGGTATTGGCCGTCTTTAATGTTTTCCGCGCAAAACGCTTCCAGCTTTTCACGCAGCCAGGGGAAGTCATCGGTGGAGGTGATATTAAATATAAAGTAGGCGTATTCGGGATTATATTCGCGTGTTCGATGGTTGAGAATGTAGCGGGGCGCGTTACGGCCGATGAAGGACACCCAATTGGTAATGCCCTTTCCGTCATTTTGATCAACGAGCAGGTTTTCCTGCACGAATTGATCGATTTTGGCGGCAGTCCGCTCGGTGTGCTCGATGACCGTTCCCGATGGAAATTCAACATCGACCGTGAAGATGGGTCTGTCCGAAGGCGGGAAAAATATAGTGGGGATGAATCGAAAGCAGTAGATCGATAAGGCAAATACCACTGCCAGGGTGGTCAGGACAAGAATGGGCCGCGGAAGCAGAGACAAAAGTATTTTATGGTAAAGCCGGTAGATGGGTCTTTCCCTGAGCGGCTTATGGCCGTCCGGCTTGATCTTGAAAAATTTGATGGAGAGGACCGGTGTTATGGTAAAGGCGAAAAGCGTCGAGCAAAACAAGGTGATCGTGACGATCGTGAAGAGAGGGGTGACGTATTCGCCGCCCGTCGATTTGGCCACATAGATGGGTAAAAATCCCGCGACGGTGGTAAAGGTGGCGGTCAGCAACGGGGGGTAAAGTTCGCTCGTCGTGGTGGTGGCGGCGGTCAGGGCTGACATGCCTTGTTCCCGCAGAACCATGATTCTTTCCGAAATGACGATATGGGTGTCCACCATGATACCAAGCACCACGATAAATGCGGCCAGCGCAACCAGGTTGATATTGAGGCCGAGGGCGAGCATTACGCAGAGGGCCGCCAGAACTACCAGCGGCATCATGCTGGCCACCACCGATCCGGTGCGCAGCCCCAGGGAGACCATGAGAATGATTCCGACGATGAGCAGGCTTTGCAGAAGGTTGATGAAGAACCTGTTGACTCGCTCTTTCACTCGTTCCGGTTCGAAAGCCACGTAATCGAATTGTAGCCCTTCGGTCGTGGACTGGGAAAATTCATCTACCGCTTCCAATACCTGGCGGCCCAGTTTTTCGATGTTTCCCCCCTCCCGCAGGGAAATCCCGATGCCGATGGCTGGAACTCCCGAAGATCGCAACAGGCTGTCGGGCGGGTCTTTGAAACCGCTGGAGACATCCACCAATTCGTCCAGGCCGAAGGCGTCTTCGTCTTCGGGGAAAGCCACATAGAGGTTCTCGATGGCTTGCCGGCTTTTCAAATCACTGGCCGGTTCGGTCGCAATGCGTTCCCTGCCTTGGGGGATGCCGCCTCCCGGGGCGATGACGTTTTGCGCCTCCATGTTGGCTTTGTAATGGTAGGGGGAAAGCCCGGCCTCGGCCATTTCGGCATCGTCGTAGGTGATGGTGATCCTTTCTTCCCGCTTGCCCAGCTCGATTACCTTGGATACCTGGGAAAGACCGAGCAATCGCTGATGCAAGGCATCGGTCGCGTTTTTGATCTCCTGGTAGGGTAGGTTCCGACTGGAGATCGTGACGATGATTCCAAAGACCTCGCCATATTCATCGTTAAAAAAAGGTCCTTTGACACCTTCCGGAAAATCGTTGCCCACACGCTCGATTTTTCTCCGCAAACGATCCCATATGGGGCGCAGGTCCCGATAGTCGTCCTTCAACTTGATGAGGACTCCCGAGGCGTTATTGCGGGAAAGACTGTTGACGAAATCGACCTCAGGGACCTCTTTAACCGCTTCCTCGATTTTACTGGATACCAGATTCTCCATGCGTTCGGCCGAAGCGCCGGGATAAATCGTGGTCACGAGCGCGAATCGAAATGGAATTTTGGGATCCTCGGACCGCGGCAGGTTGAACAAGGCGATCAATCCGCCGAGAACGACAAAAACGACCAGCGTCAGGGTCAAACGGCTTTCCTTAATGGCGATCTCGGTCAATTTCATAGTGCGGGAATCTTTAGATGTTATTTCGTTACGGAATCGCAACTGGCCGGTCAACAACGGAATCCGATCCAGCCTGCTTCTTTAAGTCAGCTTGGGCAAATCCACCTTGATGCAGAAATCAACCATACCGCCTGAATTGGTTGTGGGCCTGCGGGTTTATTTGGGCGGGAACCGGTCAAATTGAGGATGGGAATAAATCAGCCGGTTGAGAGCATCTATTTACACCAGGGCTTATGCGCTCAAGGCTAATGAATTCATTGACAACAGGGCAACCGAATCTATTCTTCAACTCCATGATGTGCAAGTATTCAGGGAATTTATCCGGGTTTCTAAACTTTTTTGACGGGGATTTTGGCGCTGCCCATAGCTACCTTTCATCAAACCCGGAAAATCTGCCAGCACCCAAATATGATCCTTTCAGATTATCTGCTTAACGGCTGCACTCGCCCAAATAGACAAAATTTTCATTCATTCTCGCCGAACAACGCCCTTGCCGAAGCTAAGGGACTTTTCAAACGAAAAATTTGTTCGAGTTGAGAACGAGCTTTTTTGCGACTACGAACCCCTATTTTTAGACCTATGTTTTGGCTAGACATTGCCCATGGCCTTATTCATTAAGATTACCCCTTATCAAGATATGATTGAGCTGAGTGAACACTATTTCTCTTCTTGGAAAGGATTTGCCTCGATTGCTGAGAGCTACCAGACACGACGGAGGGCATTCGTATGACGGGCAAAGGTAAAGAACCTCTGGCCATCATCGGCATTGGCTGTCGGCTACCCGGCGGGGCCAACCATCCGGCTGCGTTCTGGGATAACCTGCTTTCCGGCAAGGATGCCATCCGCGTGGTTCCCGAGGACCGCTGGAATATCGATCGCTACTATGATCCCAATCCGCAGATTCCGGGCAAAATGATTACCCGTTGGGGCGGATTTATCGATAATATCGATATGTTCGACGCCCGTATGTTCGGAATTTCTCCGCGCGAGGCATTGCGTATGGATCCCCAGCAAAGGTGGCTTTTGGAGGTCGCCTGGGAAGCCCTTGAGGACGGCGGACAGCCGCCGGATAAAATGTCCGGTTCGCGCACCGGAGTATTTGTCGGCATCGCCAGCAACGATTACGCCAATATCCAGATGAAAAGCCCCGCCGATGTGGATGTGCACACCAACAGCGGCAGCACCCTGAGCATTGCCTCCAACCGGATTTCCTACCTTTTTAATTTCAAGGGGCCCAGCATTTCGGTGGACACGGCCTGCTCTTCCGCCTTGGTGGCCGTCAATCTGGCTTGCCGCAGCATATGGGATGGGCAGTGCGACACCGCTCTGGCCGGTGGTGTCAACGCCCTGTTGGTGCCCGATTCCTCAATCGGATTCAGCAAGGCATCCATGCTCTCGCCGAGTGGCAAATGTTATGCTTTCGACGCCCGGGCCAATGGATACGTGCGCGGTGAAGGCGCCGGCATGCTGGTCATTAAACCTCTTTCGCAGGCGATGGAGGAAAAGGACCCGATTTATGCCGTTATTCATGCCGCCGTCATTAATCAGGACGGCCGCACCAATGCCATGACGGTGCCGGGCCTGGAATCGCAGTCGCAGATGCTGGAGGAGGCCTACGAGCAAGCCGGTATCTCCCCCAGCCGGGTTAATTATATGGAAGCCCATGGAACCGGCACGCCGGTGGGCGACCCCATCGAGGTGCAGGCCTTGGGCAATGTCCTTAGTCGTGACCGGGCGGATGGCGATCATTGTGTTATCGGTTCGGTCAAAACGAATATCGGCCACCTCGAATCCGGTTCCGGCGTGGCCGGGCTGATCAAGGCCGCCTTGGTTCTCCATAACCGGACCATCCCCCCCAATTTAAATTTTGAGACACCCAACCCCCACATTCCCTTCGAGGAACTGCGCCTGAGGGTGCCTTTGGAGGCGGAGTCTTTGCCGGAAACCGAGGAACCCGCGGTGGCCGCGGTCAACTCTTTCGGTTTTGGTGGCACCAATGCGCACATCGTTTTGACCGAACCGCCGGTGGAAGCCCTCAAACATCAAGGCGGTGCGAAACGTAAAAGAAACCGCAAGAAATCGGTCTTGCTGCCCCTCTCCGGCAACACGGACGACTCTCTTAAAGCAGTTGTCAAAGATATGGCCGCTTTTCTTTCGGACAACCCGGATGGGAAGGCATCCGCCCTCAACCTGTCCGATGTCATCCATACTGCTTCTTCGCGCAAGAATCATCACGAACACCGGTTGGCAGTAATCGGTTCCAACATGGGTGAAATTTCAACCCGTTTAAAGGCCTGGAGCGCGGGAGAGAAGGATCTGGCCGGGGTCGAAATCGGGCGGGCCTCGTCGGAAAACCCTCAGCTTGTTTTTGTTTTCACAGGCCAGGGGCCGCAATGGTGGGGTATGGGTCAGGAATTGATCAAGACGGAGCCTGTATTCCGCCAAACCCTGGAAAAAATCGATGCCTTGATGCGGAAACTCGGAGGATGGTCTCTGCTTGAGGAAATGAGCAAGCCGGAGGCGGAATCACAGATCAATCGCACGGATATTGCCCAACCCGCGATTTTTGCCTTACAGGTTGGCTTGGCTGAGGTCTGGCGTTCGCGCGGGATCGAGCCCACTCAGGTTATCGGCCATAGTGTGGGGGAAGTGGCGGCCGCTTATTGGGCCGGAATTTACAGCCTGGAAGATGCCGTAAAAGTGATCTACCACCGTAGCCGCCTGCAGAATACGACCGGAGGCAAAGGCCGTATGGTGGCGGTCGGTCTTTCCCGGGAAAAGGCCGCCGAAATCGTCAAAGGTTATGAAGATCAGGTTTCCGTGGCGGTGGTCAACAGTCCCAGCTTGGTCACACTGGCTGGAGATACCGAAGTCCTCGAAAGTATCGTCACGCCCCTCGAAAAAGAGCAGGTATTCGTTCGCTGGCTGCGCATCGATTACGCTTTCCACACCCATCAGATGGATCCCATCGTGGAGGAATTGCGGGAATCATTGGCCGATATCGAACCTCATGCGGGCAACCTTCCTTTTATATCCACCGTTACCGGCGGGCTGCTGGAGGGAACCGCATTGGATGCCGGTTATTGGTGGCAGAATGTTCGTCATACCGTCCTTTTCAGTCCTGCTATCAGCGGAATCATTGATCAGGGGGAAAATATTTTTCTGGAACTGGGACCTCACCCGGCCCTGGCCAGCTCCATCCGTGAATGCATGGCCAAGGCGGGGGCCAAAGGGCACGTCCTTCCTTCCCTGGTCAGAAAAGAAGCGGAACGGGCGCGGATGCTGCAATCGCTGGGCGCTCTTTATACCATTGGATTGCCCATCGATTGGGAGGCGTTGAACGGAAAAGACGGTCAATATGTCCGTTTACCCTCCTATCCCTGGCAGCACGAGCGTTATTGGCTGGAATCAGGAGAATCGTTCGACTACCGCATGGAGGAGGAATCCCACCCCCTTCTCGGGCTGCGGCAGCGCGATCCCACCCCGACTTGGAATTGCGTTCTTTATCCTGCCGCCCATCCTTATCTGGACGACCATCGCTTGCGGGATTCGCTGGTTTACCCAGCCGCCGCCTATGTCGAGATGGGTCTTGCCGCAGGTAGGGAATTATTTGCTGATACACCCTATTCGGTTGAGGACGTCAAATTTGAGAAAGCGCTCTTTTTTGCTCAGGACAGTGCCAAGAGCCTGCAATTTGTCTGTGATGCTAAAGAAGCCGCCTTTGAAATCCATAGTTCCGATGAGGGCGTAGCCACTCAAGTCTGGGAGCAAAATGCCCAGGGACGCCTGCAAAAACTTTCACCACAGAAAGAGGTAAAATCGGATTTGGGCAAAATCCGTAGCCGTTTGGTGGAAAAAACCAGCCACGATCTAATCTACGAAGATATGGTCAAGGCCGGTTATCAGTTCGGAAATTGCTTTTCCCTCATTCAGAATGTTTGGAGAATCTCTGGGGAATCTCTCGGCGAGATTGAAATCCCCGAAGTCATTCTGGAAAACTCAGACGGTTACCTCTTCCATCCAGCAGTTCTGGACGCCTGTTTCCAGTGTGTCAGCCGGGCCCAGGAATTACCTGATGATCGTGAGGCCAACGATAATTTTTACCTTCCCGTTGGATTGGACCGTATCCGGCTATTTCGCAAGCCGGAGCAGCGTCTGTGGAGTCACGCCCAAATTCTGTTGGATGATGGCGAGAATTTGACCGCCGACATACAGGTCTATGACCAAAAAGGTATACGGATCGCGGAGATCAAGGGTTTTCGCTGCCAGCGTGTGGAGCAAAGCGAGGCCCGGCAGGAAAACGACCTCGATCGCTGCCTTTATGAGTTTAATTGGGAGCCTTCGCGGTTGAATGGCAGCGCCATCCGGCAGGGCGCGCATTCTATGGAGAGCCCGCAAACCGTGTGCGAAGCGATCCAACCCGAAATCAAGCCGCTCTACGAGCAATATCAAATAAGAAAACATGCGCGCGAATTCATCCCCGCACTGGAAAAACTGAGTTTTTTCCAGATACTGAAATCTTTCGGTCAATTGGGCTGGAAGCCGAAAAAGGGCGAGATGGTTTCGGTTGAGGGGCTCATGAAAAGCCTGAAAATCGTCGAGACTCATGATCGATTGATGCATTCTTTCTTTCAGGCGCTGGAGGAGGAGGGATTTCTCAAAACGGCTGGCCAAAACCAATGGGAGGTGCAAACGATTCCAGATGTTCCCGATACGGTGAAATCAGCGGACGCGTTGGCCAAACAATACCCGGATTTTCATGCCCAGATTCCCTTGTTCAAGAAATGCGGGGCCAATTTGGCGGATGTTCTAACGGGTCACCAGGACCCGCTCCAGTTGATTTTTTCTCCAGAATCGGCCGCCATGCTGGAAACTTTTTACAAAGAAGATGCCGATTTTTTGGCTTACAACGAATTACTCCAGAAAACGGTATCGGCTCTCGTGGCCAAATTGCCCGAAAATAGCTCGATCAGGATACTTGAAATCGGTGCCGGGACCGGTTCCCTGACCGAGAAAATCCTGCAAATTCTTCCCGCCGATAAAACGGAATACACTTTTACCGACATCACTCCGGTATTCCCCGCCCAGGCAAAGCAGAATTTTTCAGAATACGGGTTCGTCGACTATACTGTGCTGGATATTGAAAAAGATCCGGCAGCCCAGGGTATCGAGCCCCATTCCTATGACCTTGTTCTGGCCACAAATGTGCTCCATGCCACGGTTGATCTCAGACGCACCCTGCACAATGTGCGCCGTTGTCTGGCCTCCGGTGGCATATTGATGTTCCTCGAGGTGACCAAACCTTTGCGCTCACTCGATCAAGTGTTCGGCCTGATGAAAGGTTGGTGGCATTACGAGGATACCGATCTTCGGCCTGACTGCGCCTTGTTGCCGCGGCGCAAGTGGCTCGAACTGTTGTCCGACAGCGGATTTTGCGAGGTGTCATCGGTGATCAATTCCATTGATGAGGAAGATGCTCAGCAGACCGTCTTTTTGGCTCAGGTTCCGGAGATAACGGCGCAAAGAGGGGAAGAAATTGCAGCCAATCGCCTGTCCGATAAAGAAGGACCCTGGCTGATTATGGCCGATTCCGATGGGGTTGGAGAAGCCGTAGCGGAAAAGCTCGAAAGAAATGGCTGCCCCTGCTCCCTGGTCTATAAAGGCGATTCCTTTTCCCCGCAACCGGGAGGAAAGTTTACCGTCCGGGCGGATGCCGCCGATGACATGCACCAGCTCATGGATGCAATTGATGTAGCCTCCAAAGGATTGCGAGGAGTGGTTCATTTATGGAGTCTCGATCATCCGGCTTCGGCCGACACCACCGCCGAGTCCCTGCGTGAAGCGCAAAATACCGGTTGCATCAATGTCTTGAACCTCGCCCAGGCGTTGGCGGCCCAGGAGTTTTCCGAAAAACCGAGAGTTTGGCTGATTACGCGAGGCGCCCAGTCGTTGGGAGAATCGGATGAAATCACCTCCATCGCCTCGACCCCGCTATTCGGATTTGCCAGGGTGGCCAATAACGAGCAACAGGATCTAGCCTGGACCGGGATCGACCTCGACCCCTCGCAGCCACAGGATCAGGCGAGAATTGTTTTTCAGGAAATCTGCTCGCAGGACAGGGAACTCGAAGTCCTCCACAGAGGCCGGGTGCGTTATGGCAACCGATTGGCCAACCCCTCACCCGAAGAGCTTCCCGAGCAGTTGAAAGAAGCCGTTAACGATCACGAAATTTTACCCTATCGGCTGGAGATACCCACCCCCGGAGTGCTTAGCAATCTTTGCCTGAGGGAGACGCGCCGCCAGGCTCCCGGCACCGGCGAAATCGAAATCGAGGTTGCCGCGGTGGGCATGAATTTCCGCGATGTGATGAAAGCCTTGGGCATGTACCCGGGCAAGAGTGAAGACCTCAAGTGGCTGGGTGACGAATGTTCGGGCAAAGTTGTGGCGGTGGGCGAAGGCGTTGAGCGCTTCAAAATAGGAGACGAGGTGGTGGGGATGGCCCCCTACTGCTGCCGGGCCTATGCCACCGTTAATGAGGCGTTGATTTTCTCCAAACCCAAACACCTCTCTTTTGAGGAAGCGGCCACCTTGCCGGTGGTTTTTTTGACCGCGCATTATGCCTTGAACCATCTGGCCCGGCTCCAGCCCGGCGAGAAGGTTCTCATTCACGCCGGAGCGGGCGGTGTAGGCCAGGCGGCCATACAAATTGCGCAGCAAGCCGGGGCCGAGGTATTTGCCACCGCGGGGACCGACCGCAAGCGCGATCTGCTGCGATCCCAGGGGGTCGAGCATATATTCGATTCGCGCACCCTTAATTTTGCCGATGAAATACTGGAGGTGACGAAAGGCCGTGGGGTGGATGTCGTCCTCAACCAGTTGGCGGGTGATTTCATTCAACGTAGTTTTTCCGTTCTGGCGCCCTATGGAAGGTTTTTGGAAATCGGCAAAATCGATATTTACTCCAATACCAAGATTGGTCTGGAGCCCTTCAAGGACAATTTCTCCTCTTTCGTCATCGATCTGGCCACATTCCTCAAGGACCGGCCCACCTTTATTACTTCAATGCTGTCGGAGCTGGCCGAATTATTTAATAAAAAGAAGCTGCGGCCTCTGCCCTTGAAATCATTTTCTATTGTCGAGGCGGAAAAAGCTTTCCGCTATATGGCGCAGGCCAAACATATTGGGAAAAATGTGCTCTCCATGCAGGTGGACTCCATTCCGGTGGGGCCGTCCCTCCAGGCCGACCGGCTGTTCCGGGCCGACGCCACCTACCTGATAACCGGCGGCTTGGGCGGTTTCTGCCTCGAAGTAGCCCGCTGGATGGTGGATTACGGGGCTCAGAATTTTGTTCTCATTGGGCGTAGCGGGGTCAGCACCGACCTGGCCCGGGACACCATCACAGAATTGCAGGCGAGTGGCGCCAGAGTAGAGGCGGTCAGTGCGGATGTAACCAGCCAGGAAGACCTCGCCCGCGTGCTCAAACTGATCGAAACTGGCATGCCGCCACTGCGCGGAATCATCCACGGAGCCATGGTGCTGGATGACGACTGGATCATCCAATTAACACCGGAGCGTTTCTACAAAGTCCTCGACCCCAAGATGATTGGCGCCTGGAATTTGCATACCCTGACCCTTGATCTACCGCTCGAACATTTTATCCTGTTTTCCTCCGCTTCATCCATGGTCGGAGGTGCGGGGCAGGGAAATTACGCCTCCGCCAACTTCTTTCTCGATGCCATCGCCCACTACCGGAAGACTCTCGGCCTACCGGCTCTGGCCATGAATTGGGGCGCCCTTTCCGAAGCGGGTTATGTCGCCCGCAACGAAAAAGTAGCTAAATATCTGGATCAGCTTGGCCTGGAAAGCTTTACCCCCAAGGAAGCCCTTAGCATTTTTGCCCGCATATTACCGAAAAAATCCGTTCAATTGGGGGCCTCAAGGGTCAATTGGTCGGGTTTGGCCCGGCTCAACCCAGCCACCGCCAGTTCCCCCACCTTCGCCAGTATGGTGAACAAGGAGAAACAGGCCGATGCTTCCTCAGGCGATGCCCATTCTTTCCGGCCCAAAGTGATTGCGGCGGCTCCCGCCGATCGGCTGCCTCTGGTGGCGGATTATATCTGCGAACAAGTGGCCCAGGTATTCGGGACAACGGCGGCCCAGATCGACCGCGAAACACCCCTTACCCAGATCGGGCTGGATTCCCTCATGGCCATCG
>JAJFLT010000407.1 GCA_021772555.1 Opitutales bacterium
CCAATGCCTGGCATCATCGTACCGACAGCCTGACATCCCTGCTTGTGGTCATCGCGATCGGATCGGTTCTGGTTTTGGGCGCGGAATGGTCCCTACTGGATGAAGTGGCGGGTATTGCGCTCGGCGGGTATCTGGGGTTTGAGGGTTTCAAAATGATGCGTCAGGCCTTTAATGATCTGGTCGATGCGGCGCCGGAGGCGGAAATCATCAACGATCTACGCGAACACATTTTGCCTGCCCCGGGAGTGGTCGCCTACCATGATTTTCGCGCGCGCCGGATCGGTGATTTTTTCGAGGTCGATTTTCATTTGCAGGTTGAATCTTCCCTTTCCGTCAAGGAGGGCCACGAAATCGCCAAAAAAGTCAAAATCGACATTCTTTCAACCCATCCCGAAGTACTGCAAGTCCTTGTCCATGTGGAACCCGCCATAGAAGAGCATATTATCGAGCGTGGCATATCCGACAGCAAAAGCCCGCAAAATTGAACTTCCACTTGCACATTCGGCAAAATCGAGGAAAGTTGCTGCAAGATGAAGAAATTCGCCTTGGTTTCCGTCTCCAACAAAGAAGGTCTTGTCGACTTTGTCCGGTCGTTGGTGGAAGAATTTAATTTCCGCATTCTATCGACTGGTGGAACCGCTCGTTTGTTAGGTAAAAATTCCATACCGGTCACCCAGATAAGTGATTTTACGGGGACTCCGGAAATGCTAGGAGGGCGAGTTAAGTCCTTGCATCCCAAGATATATGCCGGTTTGCTCTGCCGCCGAAGTGAACCGGCCGACCGGGACGAAATGGTGCGACATGGATTCGAATTTATCGACCTGGCGGTCGTTAATTTTTACCCATTCGAAGAAATGGCGGCAGACACCGATGCAACCGAAGCTAGGATCATGGAAGCGATCGATATTGGCGGCCCTTGCATGCTCCGGGCAGCGGCCAAAAACCATACAAACGTAACCCCAGTTTGTGATCCCGGCGACTACGAGGCGGTCCTGGACGCATTGCGGGAAGGCGAGGTCAAATTGACCGCTTTGCGAAACGAACTCGCCCACAAGGCATTCCAGCATTGCGCTGCCTACAATTCCGCCATTGCCAGTTTTTTTGCAGGCGAACGGATGATGCCCGACATGGACGAAATATCCGGTTTTCCAAAAAAGCTACAAATAAACTGGGATAAAACAGCTACCCTCCGTTATGGTGAAAACCCTCACCAGGAAGCTTCGCTTTACGGTGATTTTTTTGACTGCTTCGAGCAACTGCAAGGCAAGCCGTTGAGCTACAATAACATCCTCGACACTTCGGCCGCGGCTTCCTTGATCGGGGAATTCAAATCGCCAGCGGCCGCCATTTTGAAACACGCCAATCCCTGCGGTGTGGCCACTGCGGACGATATCAACGAGGCCTGGAAACAGGCCCTGGCAACCGATCGGGAAGCGGCTTTTGGCGGAATTCATGTCTTTAATCGAACTGTCGATTGCGACCTTGCGGAGCAAATTGGGGAAATTTTTTGCGAGGTGATTATTGCACCGGGTTTTCAGCCGGAGGCCATCGAAGTCTTACAAAAAAGGAAAAATCTTCGCCTCCTGGTTTCGAAAGGCGTCAGAGGTCCGGAGGAAATGCAGGAATTTCGATCGGTGGTGGGAGGGCTTTTGGCACAGGATGTTGATCGCCGGACCCTTGATCCAAACAAATGGAAAAATGCCACCGAAAGGCATCCGAACGATGCCGAGTGGGAATCCCTTCTTTTTGCCTGGCAAGTGGTTAAACATGTTAAATCCAATGCCATCGTTTTTGCTTCCGGCCATAAAACGTTGGGCATCGGAGCTGGCCAAATGTCTCGCCTTGATGCCGCCCGGTTGGCCGCTGGCAAGATGAGACACACTGAAAACCAACCCGTCGCACCCATCGTTGTGGCCTCGGACGGATTTTTTCCTTTTCCGGATGCCCTTGAAATGGCAGCCCAAGCGGGTGCTACGGCAGCTATCCAACCCGGCGGGAGTATTCGGGACAATGAGGTTATTGCAGCGGCTAATACCCTGGGATTGGCCATGGTATTTACCGGCATTCGTCACTTTCGCCATTAATTCCGCAACCTGGGCAATAAAGCCGGGGTTAAAATACTCTAGACTACTGTGTTTGATGAGAGTATTCTTATTCTTCCGATGCCCCTATTTACTCACCTTTGAATCAAAAATGAAATCCAAGACATTGAACCGTATATTGATTTGCGCGATGGTTTCCGGCGCCGTTATTTGGCAAACTTCATGCTCCACTGTGCCGGTTTCGGGAAGGCCCTCATTGGGCGGCCTGGTTTCGGATGCCGAAGTGGTCAAGATGAGTGTCGAGCAGTTTGAGGCTATGAAAACGCAGTTTCCGATTTCCCGTAACCCTAAATACAATGCCATGCTCCAGGAAGTGGGGCATAATATCGCCAAAGTGGTAGGATACGATATCATTAACCCCGACTGGGAGTTCGTCGTTTTTGACGATCCCTCGTCAATCAATGCCCTTGCTATGGCCGGTGGCAAAGTCGGCGTGTTTACAGGCATTTTCAAGGTGGCCAAAACGAAAGACGACCTCGCCATCGTCATTGGCCATGAAATTGCCCACGTCAGCGCCAAGCATGTCAATGAGCGGTTGTCCAAGGCGATGATCGGTAAGAGCTTGGGCGCAGGATTATCTATTTTCACTGGAGGCCTGTCTGGGGCCGCCATTATGGGGGCCTATGGGTTCGGCAGTCAGCTTGGAGGACTTGGCTTCAGCCGCCAGATGGAATCGGAAGCTGACGAAGTCGGACTCATCTATGCAGCCCGGGCCGGTTATGATCCCCGCGCCGCCATCGACTTGTGGGAGCGAATGGCTGGGGAAGGTTCTGAAACGGCCCCACCCGAGTTTTTCTCCACACATCCCTCGCACGGCACTCGCATTGTCAACATACACCTCCTTCTGCCCGAAGCCATCCGGGAATACGATCTGGCCAAATCCGGCGGCATCCGCGAAAACATCATCGTTATTGAATAATTCCTTTTTGCACGAATTGTAGTTTATCGTTGAGTTAGGACTGCATTAGGAATTAATTGCCGGACATGTTTGATCCTGTTGAGGCGGTTAAGGAACTGGTTCGTTTTCCCAGCGTATCTACAGATTCATCCAGTCATGAGGGCATGGAAGGGGCACGTCGTAGCCTGGGCACCCTTTTGACGGGTATGGGTTTTGAAGTAGAGGTAGTGGAAACTCCGCTTCATCCGGTCCTGTTGGCCTCGAGGGGAGGGGAGCCGGATTGGCCGCATGTCATTATCTATGGGCATTACGATGTGCAGCCGGCAGATCCCCTGGAGTTATGGGATTCTCCCGCTTTTGAGCCGGAGGTTCGCGAGGGCTTCCTGTTTGGAAGAGGCACCGCGGACAATAAAGGTCCTCTCATGGTGCATATAGCCGCGGTGGCCCGGTTTCTGGAAAAACACCCCGACGCTCCACTACGCATCACATTTCTGATTGAGGGCGAGGAGGAAATCGGAAGCCCCAGCTTCGGCGGTTTTCTGGAACGGTATAAAGATCGATTGGCGGGTGATTTCGTTTTGCTCTCCGATACACAAAGTCCCAGCCCGGAGCAAATCACCATAACGACTGGCTTGCGGGGAATCATTTGCCTGGATGTCGAGTTGACGGGGCCGAAAATGGACCTGCACTCGGGAGTTCACGGCGGAGTGGTATTGAATCCGATCCATGCATTGTGCGGGCTTTGTAATTCGCTTTACACCCCGGAAGGCCATATTAATGTGCCCGGATTTTATGACGACGTTCTTCCGGTCTATGAGTGGGAGCGGGAAGAACTCCAGCGGCTCGGCCTGGAGGAGAGCGATTACTCTGATTTTCTTGGAGTGAGCCGGTTTCACGCACCGGAGGATGCCTCGCCCTTTGCCGCTATTCGTTTTCACCCCTCCCTGGATTTCAATGGCATCTGGGGCGGCTACCAGGGGGAAGGCTCAAAAACCGTTATTCCGAGTAAAGCATTTGTCAAGATAAGCTGCCGCTTGGTTCCCGACCAGAAACCGATTGCAATCCAGAAACTTTTCATCGAAACGCTGCAAAAAAGATGCCCTCCGCAAGTTTCCCTGAATATCATTCCCGGACACAGTGGTGCGCCCTACCTGGTGGCTCCGCCGGATAAACCCAACACGCCGAAAGATCAGTCGCCCATCTTGGCCAAGGCCTTTAAAGCAGCCGATCAGGCCATTGAGGAAGTTTATGGGAAGCGGCCACTTTACCTGAGAGAAGGCGGCAGCATTCCCATCATTGCCGATTTAAAAAAGGTATTGGGCCTCGATTCCATCATGTTGGGCATGTGCACCCAGGAAAGCAACATACATGCCCCCAATGAGAATCTTCACCTGGGAATGTTTCAAAACGGAATCAATGCCTCCGAGAAAATCCTGAATACTTTAGCAGGGCTTTGAACTCGCAGGAATAGCGCCGATTTGGTTCGGTTGGCGGAGCCGGGATTGAAAATCAATTTTCTGAATCAAGTTGCAAAGATTTGTTCGTTCGATTGAACAGGTCTTCGATAACTTTTCGGTTGGACCATTGCGCGGGAGCCACCTTGAGGGCCTTATTGAAGTCTTCTGCCGCCCCTTTTTTGTCATCTTTCCGGAGGCGGGCGTTACCACGGTTTCCGTAGGCGTTGGCATAATCTGGATTGAGGTTTATGGCTTTATTGTAATCGCCGATGGCGTTCTCCACTTCTCCCTGGATTAATCGGAGATTACCCCGGTTGTAATAGGATTTGGCATAGTCAGGGTCTAATTCAATCACTTTGTTGAAATCATCCAGTGCCGCGTCGAGGTTTTTCATTTTCTGCCGGAGGCTACCGCGATTATTGTAAGCCGCATTAAATTCTGCATTCAGTTCGATCGCGCGATCATAATCTTCCATCGCCCCGTCCCTATCACTCATTTTTTCGCGCAATAGTCCGCGTAGATTGAAACTTTGAGGTTTAGACGGAAAATTCCTGATGGCTTCGCTGAAGTCGCGCAGAGCGTATTCCAGATTTCCGGTTTTTTCATAAAACTTACCCCTTCGCAATAAGTTCCCACCTTCCTCGGGGTTTAGTTGGATCAGCCGATTGTAGTCCTCCAGAGCCGCCTCTTGTTGCCCCAATTCCGACCGGAGATTCCCGCGGCTGAGGATCGCTATAATGTAATCGGACTTAAGCTTGATAGCCGAATTATAATCCCGCAGGGCCTGTTCATGATTGCCTATTGATTCATATAGACTCCCTCGGTTGTAAAATGAATCCTGGTAATTTGGATTGATTTTCACTGCCATGTTGAGATCGGCAAATGCCCCCGGTGTATCGCCCAGTTTCTTTCGTAACAAGCCCCGGTTGACGTACGCGTAATAAAAGCCGTTTTTCAGACTTATGGCCGTGGAATAATCTGCCAAAGCGCCGTCCGGGTCTCCCAATGCCTGCCGAACGTTCCCCCGGTTATTGTAGGTGGAAAGAAATTCCGGATTCAACTCAATGGCTTTGTCGTAATCGGTTAAAGATTTTTGCAGGTCGCCCAATTTTTCCCAAACTCCACCTCGTCCGTAATAGGCGTCGGCAAATTCGGGATTCAGCCGGATGGCCTCATCGTAGTCCGCCATGGCCGCCTCCAGTTGGCCGCTGGCGGTATAAGCGGGTGCGCGGTTGTCGTATGCGATATAATTATCCGGGTTAATTTTGAGGGCATGATTCCACAGCGAAAGGCGATCCTTCCAGACCCGCGACTGTAGGTTTGTCAAAACTGCTAAAATCACAAGAACAGCAGTAGCGGTGGCAAACCCGATCCTCCATTTTCCCTTGACGCATAAAATATAAAGACCTGCAGCGGCCAGCACCGAAAAAGGAAGACAGGATAAATAGGTATAACGGTCGGCGGCTATTTGGTTGCCGCTCTGGGCCAAACCCAGCACCGGTGAAACGATGGCGGCATAACAAAGCCAGGCCGTAATTCCCCAAGGCCAGCGCCGCCCCATGAAGAGGAGCCCGATGCTCAATGCGGGCGCCAAAAAGGCGGTCAACATGTATTTGAATACAAAGGGATTAAAATCGTGGGGCAGTATATAAAGTGGGGACAGGTTGAAGGGGAACAATGTTTTAAAAGGATAAAAACAAAGTCCATAGGCTGCCTGAATGCACCGGTCCATCAATCCATGCCCGGCGGTCCGTATAGACCATTCCTCCTGGGCGAGGACGGCAACAAAAGCAAAAGCCGCCGCCACTAGAATATAGGGAATTTTATCCAGCAACAATTTCAGGGCTGAGCGAATCCAGCCTTTTTCCGTGTCAAACCTGTGGAGTGGATAAACGTCCAGGATCAGGAGGATGGCCGGCAGCGTGATGCCCCAGGGTTTGGACATGAGAGAGCCGGTAAAAAAGATAAGGGTCCATACCGTCATTTTGGTGGAACGACTCCCGTCCTTTCGAAAAATATTCAGGTAGCAGAGCAATGTCAGCAGGTAGAAGAATCCTGAAACCACATCTCGCCGTTCCGTGATCCAGGCCACCGACTCAACCCGTAGCGGGTGGAGACCAAAAAAAAGTGCGCCCGCCGCACAGGAAAGCTTCAGTTTCAGATTTCGGCCCGGGAACTGCCATTCGGGTTTAAGTCGTAGAAAAGCTATGGCCAGAAAATAGAGAAGGACGGTATTGGCGGCGTGGAAAACGATGTTGCCCAAATGGTAGCCAAACGGATTCATTCCCCACAATTGATAATCGACTACGTGCGTCAACCAGGTCAGTGGTTGGTAATGGCCGGGAAATGTTGTCGTGAAAATCCATTTCAATTGAGTGAGACCGTAACCCCTATACCGGTAATTATCGACATAGTTGCCCGAGTCGTCCCAAATCCAGCCATTTTCCAAGGCCGGATAGAAAGCTCCCAAAACGGCAAAAATCAGAAATAAGGATATCCATACCGCTTCCCAGCCTTTTCCCGAAACGGATTTGGTCTCAGGGATATTTGGAGAATCCGTTTCCTCGATTTCGTGAGCATTGGCGGGTTCAGGCGCCTCCGCATCCCCGCCGCCATCGGCTATTTTACGCCTTTTAATTCTGGGTTTTCGCTTCATTGACGAACAAATTTGTGATCAATCCTTCATGCCCAGGCCAAAATAATAGAACCGTTTCCCGTTGAATTTTTCTTTACCGTAATCCCAGGTAAAAAGAATGGGAGCCTAAAACTCGACCGGGTCATTGGTGGGGTAAAACCATGTCCTGATTGCACCCAAGGATCGGTACCTCTCGCATTTGAAACTTCTATCAAATAACAAATCATTTTTTCTAAAAAATATAATTGTGCCATTAATTATTTCCTTTTGCTGCTGTGGGCTTGGGCTAATTCGTATTGTTTTTGACGTTCGCGGGCATTGGCCCGTTTTTCTTCGGATATTTCATTCTGGCAGTGCGGGCAGGCAACACCTTCTTCG
>JAJFLT010000408.1 GCA_021772555.1 Opitutales bacterium
CTCTTGGTGAATGCCCATCATAACAGCTTAAGTATAAGCAGGTTGTTTATGCCCTGTCACTTACAATTTGATCTGATTTGGGCAACAGTTCCAATATCCTACGTTATCCTGCCTTCGGGTTTTCTTTTAGATACTCTTTTATAGATTCGTAAGACGTTGATAAATAGCTTTTCAGTGGATCATGTCAGCCCGACCATTGTAAGCTATTCGATCATTGGTTCTTCGGTATAAACGAATTAATGCGCTTTACAGTTCGACCTGCTCCAGGGTGAATTTATGGAGCAGCTCTTCATCCGGCATCACGCCAATTCCTGGATTATCCGAGGCTCGGAATTGTGAGGGCGCTGAATGTTCTATTGGTTCGATAGTCAAATCCTGTTTGTAAAACCTGGAAGTTGGGAAGATATCCGATGGGTATTTAATGTTTGAAAGGGTGGCCAAAGCTATACAATGGGATGCGCCGATGGCGGATTCCAGCATGCCGCCGATCCAGCAGGGTATTTGCATTTTTTCACAGTGATGATGTATTTCGAGAGCGTTGGTTATTCCCCCGACCCTTCCCGGTTTTATGTTCACCCAACGGCAGGCCCCGATATCGATGGCTTTGCGAGCCTTGTCCAGAGAGGTGATGCTTTCATCCAGGCAGATCGGAGTCTTCAGTTGTTTTTGAAGGGCAGCATGATCGATCAAGTCATCATTAGACAAGGGTTGTTCAATCATTGCCAACCGATAGTTGTCTAGTTCCTTTAACATTTCCAAATCATCCAATGAATAGGCGCTATTGCAATCAACGTGAATGATCGTATCGGGAAATTCAGCGCGGACTGCTTTGATCATTTCCAGGTCCCACCCGGGGCGATATTTCAACTTAACACGTTTGTAGCCCTGTGCATTGGCCCCGGCAATCGCATCAATCAACCGGGAATGGTTCTCCATGATACCGAAGTCGGCTCCTGCTTCCACAATAGGACTGCGGCCACCCAGGATTTCCCAGAGAGGCTGATTTTTCTCCCGGCTGTATAGATCCCACCAAGCCAGGTCGAAAGCTCCTTTGGCAAAATAATTTCCTTTGATACCGCTGAGTCGATCTTGCAAATCCTTCCCGCCAGCGAACTCCTGGCCCAGCAACAAAGGCGCGATAATATCACGGGAAACAATAAATTGGGTTGCGGCGCATTCGGAAGAGTAAGCGGGCACTCCAAAACAGGTTCCCTCCCCCCAGCCTTGAG
The DNA here is from genome assembly GCA_021772555.1 of Opitutales bacterium. GTDB lineage: Bacteria > Verrucomicrobiota > Verrucomicrobiia > Opitutales > UBA2987 > JAJFLU01. Next base: position 1,230 of record JAJFLT010000408.1, read on the forward strand.
TGCGGTCACTGGAAAGCCTTACCAAAACCGAGTCTATTACTTCGTCGTTCCCGTAGGCCGTTCTAAACGGATAAATCAAGGGCATGGCTACCCTCACGATTTTAATCGATTCAATTTTCATTACACTTATTACTGACTTGATTGTGACAAATTTGCAATGTCACGCACCTTCTATTATTGATTAGGGAGGGTGAAACTTTTTCCTTCATGCACATTGTCGTTATTGTAGGCGCTTAGATACCCCTCGTCCCGGTAGGCTTTATTGTATTTACGTATCTTATCCCGATCGATCTCAAGGCCGAGTCCGGGTTTGTTTTGAACTTTGATATGACCCGATTCAATGACCTCCGGCTCGGTCACAATATCATCATAGAGCATGTGACGGTAAGTCTGATGGGCGAGGAAACACATCGGACTTGAGCACAGGACCTGCATCGCGGCGCGGGTTGCGATAGAGAGGGGAGCAAAACTATGGTAAACCAAAGGAAGGCTGGCCGCTTCACAAAGAGCCGCTGCTTTATAAAAACCAGATATGCCGCCGCTCTGCCAAGGGTCGGTCATGAGCACATCAGCGGCATCAATTTTCAATATATCGAGAATGTCCCAGTTCAGCCAACTGCTTTGGTTGGCAGCGATCGGTACCGGTGAACGTTGACGCAATAAGGCCAACTCGCTCAGCGCGCGCATGCGAATCGGCTGTTCGATATATTGGAGATCAAGATTTGCCATGGCATGGGCCATACGTAATGCAGTTCCCGAAGACCAGGCCTCATTCGCATCAACCCGGATCGGGATGTTCGGACCCGCACCTTTGCGCAACGCACGGGTCGCCTCTAAATCCCTTTTTTCATTGATGCCGACTTTGGTGTAGAGGGTCTTGTAGCCCATTGCTACCATCTGATGCGCATCCCGTTCGATCTGCTCGGGTGTGGTGTTCTGAACGAATCCCATAATAGGCACTTGTTGCCGTATCGCTCCACCTATTAACGCATGTATAGGTGCATTCAACGATTTTCCGAGAATGTCCCAACAAGCGATTTCAATTCCAGCCATTGCCGCATTACCCACATAGGGGAAACTGCACCATCCGCCTTGACTCAAAAGATCGAGCCAACGATGCGCGACTTCCCGAGGATCCCGGCCAATCAGAAGCGGGGAAGCTGAATTGATGGCTGCAATTGTAACTTCTGGAGTGGGAGCCGGAACCGATTCACCTATACCTGAAATTCCGTCATCCGTTTCGATTTCTATCACGATCGAGGTTATGCCAAAACGATTCCCTTGGGACCATATCTCCGGCTCCCGAAATGAAATGTTAACAGGGATCGCTTTGACTGACGTGATTTTCATTTCAGGTATAAAAAGTAAAATTACTCTAAATCCCAACGGCTCGGGTTGATACCCGGTGCTTCGACCGGCATGTTGTCCGGTTTGTCCACCGCATCGTAAGCCCAAATTCGCTGATTGGGGTCACTCATAAGGGCCTGCACTTCGGAAGGGCATTGCTTTAGTTTCTCATCCGGCCATTTCTGGATTTCACTGGCGGGACCGGCCCATGAGGGACGATAGGCGAGGGCCAGCATCTCGCGGGCCGAAGTGCCAACATTAGGGTAATTTCCGTGAATAACATTCTGATTGATGAGTACGGCGTCGCCCGCCTTGGCCGTTACCATGACTTCCTCGGGATGTCGCTCATAGCGCAGGTAAGGATTGCCTTGGTTGTGAAAACTGAGGTGCGATCGCGGCACAACCCGAAAAGGTGAAACTTTCGGAGTCAGATCATCGAGATAGTAGAGGCAGCGGATCAGGCGTGGACAACTGTATTCAAGTCCGAAAATTTTCGATCCCCAAGGTTGTCCGTCGCTGTGCAGGCTGATGCCGGGATGACCCGGCTCGGAGCGGGCATAATCGTAATCCATCATGACGATCTCCGGGCCGAAGAGCACCTTGAGAAACTCGATCATGGGCGGGTGGGCAATGAGGTCGGTGATCGCGCCACCTGCCCATTGCACCCCTCTGTTTCCACGCTGCTTGTCGCTATAACTGACCGCTTTTGTTGCCAAGGTCGCGGTTTGCTCTTTCAACCGATTGATAAGGTTCCGATCGAGCATCCCTGGCCTGACGAGATAACCTTCCACTTCGATATGCCTGATTTGTTGACCGAGGGTCAACCGGGCCCAGTCGGTATTCGCGGGACGACGTCTGGAGAGATCCGCCAGTGTTGGGTCAATCGTTGTATGAGTCATTTTAGTCCTTTCTATTTATTACCAATATTACCAGGTGGCCGATAATTTGATCGATGCCAAAAAAAGCACGGACCACCGGGGTCCGTGCTTTTTTAAAGGCCTATACATCGCCTCAGGTATAAGCCTTAACATTGCTGTTGAGGAGTTACCTCCCAAACGGCAATAGAGAACATCCGTTTATTCTTTTAACCACACTGAAAGCTTAACTTTAATTTACGAAAATAAGGATACAAAAGATATTAATTAATATCTATATGATACCGAGAAACGAACATTGCGATTATTTTCAGCAAGCGCCAAGGCACCGAAGATGGAGGAGATCACCTCATCCTTATCGGACAAATTATAGGCATTGAGTTGGAAGCGCCAGTTTTGCCAGTCATAATAGACAAACGCATCCAGAGTCGTATACCCGTCCGTAGTAAAACTCTGATTGTTATTACCGATGCGGTCACTTATCTTAACAACAGAAATTCCTGTCGTAATTCCTTTGAGAGCTCCATCCGTAAAACGGTAGCGTCCCAGAAACTTGTAATTGAAATCATTCTGCACATTCCTGAGAAAAGTGCCGGCGGGGCTAAGCGAATCCAATTCACCCATCCCAAAAACCACGCCGATCTGTTCTGTGATCTGCCAGGCCATATCCATTTCCCATCCTTTGACTGTTGTGGTGCCCCCCTGTAAAAACTCATCCAGTCCGGTCTGTTCATTGAAAATTCTGATTGGCTGGGCCTGGAGTTCGTTGTCGAAATATGATGCCGTCAATACGAGGGAGGAATCGAATAGCTCCATTTTCACGCCAATTTCTTTAGCCTCCCCTTCCAGATTATCGAACAATTCACCGGATCCGACTATCTTTTCACCAAACTGTGCTATAAACGTTTGCGAAAAGTTATAGAAGAGGGAAATCCCAGTGTCGGCTATCGGTTTTCCCACCGCGCCGAACTTATAGACCCAATTGTTTTGGGTTCTCGACGGGCCTGAGGTGCCGGTCAGCAAATTGTCGGATCCCCCATTGACAACATCGTCAAAGCGAGCGCCTCCGGTCAGAAGAATTCGCCCTTTGGCCATACTCAGGTTATCCTGTATCCCAACAGCAAACTGATTGCCAGTCGATTCATTATCCGAACCCACCTCGTCAGGGAAAATATAATAATTATCGCTCTCCGGCAGTTTGTTTTGTCGAAGCACACTGAAAGCATTGGCGATGACAAGATTATTAGTGAATTCAGACCCGCCAAATTCCTCTTTGATCGTTACATTTGTAAATTGACCACGGCTACGGTTTCCCTGAAATTGGCTGTAAATCAATAAACGATGGTCGATCGGGCCAGTTTTGAACTCTCCGGTGAGATCGAAGAAGACCCCCCAATTTTTTGCCGCGCTCGGCCCCGAAATACGGGTAACAGCGTTACTCATTATAATATCCGAATATAAACCGGTATCGGTGAATTTCAAATTTTCGATTATAGGGGTGTCAGGGTTGTCATTCGGTTGTGGCGCGGTGCCGATTCTTCCTACAATTTCGCCGGCCGCATCGACAAAGGCATAACCGATTGGAATAATATCCGGTGTG
>JAJFLT010000409.1 GCA_021772555.1 Opitutales bacterium
ATCACTGCCGACGACCTTTACTCCATGAAACGCCTGCGCCACTTTGAAATCTACAACGGCCACCAGAAAGTCCACGTTTCTGGCGGCGGCGGTCATCTCAGTCTGGAGGAACTATGGGACGACCTCCTCAGCCGGGGCCGCATTTACTACGGGGTGGCTGTCGATGATGCCCATTTTTTTCAGAATTGGGGGCCTCATACCTCCAACCCCGGCCGCGGTTGGATCGTCGTCAAAGCCGCTCAATTAACCCGCCAAACCATCGTCGAGTCTATGCGCCAAGGCGATTTCTACGCCTCCACCGGGGTCGAGTTGGACGACGTCACCATGACGGAAGACACCTTGTCGTTGAAAATTAAGCGCGAAGAATTCGAACGGCCCAGAAACGAGCAAAACGCCAACCAATACCGCACCTATTTTATCGGCCGCGGAGGCAAGACGCTCAAAATCGACGAAACCTTCGAGCCCTCCTACACGCTCACGCCGGACGACCTCTACGTCCGTGCCCGCGTCCAATCCAGCAACGGTCCCAACGCCTGGACGCAGCCCCTCTTCGCCCCCGGCCAAGGCGTCACCGAGTAATGTTACGTTAGGGCCTGCTTTCAATGATGCTAACGTTACCACAAAATCTTTCTCTTCCTCTTCCTCATCATCCCTGCGAAAGAATTACAAACTAACTTGAAAAAATTAGGAAAAAATATTATCCTACTCAATCACGAGCTGCGTAGACGCTGCCTCCAATATGTTATATGAATCAGTCGATCGAGCATTGGTTATGATTGATGGCATTGAGATACATGAGCACATTCGCACGTGTCAGAACGAAGTGTTCAAGGCAACCCTACAGGACAAAGCTTGCATACTACGCCTGACGGATCCTGGACACCGAAGTCTTGATAGTCTTCACGAAGAGTCGAGATTGTTGCGAGATCTGCAGACGGTGACGAAAATTACCGTCGAACCCATGACATTCTCTTCGGGCAGGTTCATTGAAGAAACTCGATACAACGGGAAGCGCTATTACGCGGTCCTATTCACTTTTATCGAAGGGGCTCCCATCGATATATGTTCCTTCACCCAAGCTCGCCGTTTCGGGATATTGCTTGCCGAGCTACATACCGCCCTTTCCGAACTAAATTGTCCTTACGACCTGCCCACTTTGCAGAACACATTGGAAAATAAGCAACTCATCCACGGCGATTTCAACCGGACCAATGTTCTAGCCCGCGACGAATCCTTAGTCATCATCGACTTTGAGAATGCATGCTTTTCGACATACGAGTACGAACTCGCCAATGCGATCTACATGGCGGTATTCGATGCCCGCCACAACCCGGCAGTAATCTTGGATACAGGCTTTATAGACGGATTTCTGGTGGGATATACTCGAAAGAGAAGTGTTGATCTAGATACGGTGCGTTTGGAGGTAGATAGAAGGGTATCGATGTTAAAGGGCTGGATTGACGACTCGGCATCAGCTCCTCTCTCCGTTTCAACTTCCACCGATAGTTGGAAAAAGGAGTTGAACGATTTTATCAACGCTTACGAAAATGGGAACTTTGCCAGCGTCCTTGCCGGGATTTCGTCATCTAACAAGACAGTTCTGGACAATGCCGGCTAACGTCGCCCTCTCAGCACTTGAACGTTAGCCGTCAGCAAACAAAAAGGCTAAAACAGCAATGACACTTCCTCACATTATTCCGGAAAAGTTGATTTCAGAGAAGCATGGCAACCAGTTTCCGCCTGAATGGGCTGCTGCCAGCACCGCATTCATTTGCTACACGCCTCTACCCCGTCAATTCGAAAACTATGTGGTGGAAACCGCCACACGTCGGCATTTCCTGCACTCTCCAAATTCCGAGGTGCGGCTCTGTCGATCCGACAATATTCCCTTCATCGTCATTAGCGAAGTCTATGGGTTCGCTGTCGGTGCGACGACCGTGGAGGAACTCATCCACCACGGTGTCAAAAACATCATCGGTCTCGGTTATGTAGGCGCCTTCAATGGGGCTCCGATGGGAAAACGGTTTGTCGCCACCGGGACGATGTCGGATTTACCCCTCGCCGCTCACTACGGGATAGTTGAACAGGAGCTATGCCAGCCAACCGCCTCTTTGCTCGATTTGATGACCACTTACATCGAAAGTGACACCGAGGATTGGGGCCGTTATACCGTTTGGAATGGCAACAGTTTGTACCGGGAATATATGGAAGTCATAGACCGAATGAGAGGCCTCGGTTGCGAGGTAGTAAATATGGACACTCTTTCAGTTTATGCCGTCACCCCTGTTTGCGAGCGGGATACAGGACGGAGTGTCAGATGCATCTATGTCGGGACAGTTACGGATTCAATGAAAGATGAAACCAGCGACTGGGACAGTGACCTCATGGAAAACGTCACTGGAGCGGTCGGCCAATCGCACGATGGCCTAGTCAAATTTCTGATCGAGACCGTTCTACCGAAACTTGAGGACGGAAACACTTGACATAACGCTGTGGCCGCCGCAGGGGTGCCACAGTCCGTTAGCATCAAAAGTTCGACGCGCATGATTGGCAAGCTCATCGAAAAAGTAACAGGAAAAGACGACTTGGAACGAGTTGCTTACAAGGAGGACCTTGATCTTCTCAATGAGTATCTTAAGTCAAGGTGTTTATTATTCCCTATAAGACCGACGCGGTTTCTTGACGCGGCTGATTTCACTCAAGAACAGTTAATGGAGTTGGTTGAGCAAGGCACGAAAGATTTGGCTGGAGACCAATTTGATCTATGGATCTTGGGTATTGATAGCAAGAATAGATTGCCGGCGTTTTCCAGCCAGAAAAAAATGGAGGCATTCTCCGCCATAATGTCCAAGCAGCTCGACAAAGTGTTCTCACTAGGATGTATCGAGATATTACTCGCGGACATCGTAAAGGATCTGGATGTTGATTTTGTTGACCTGAATCTTTTCAGTCAGAAGAGTTGGAAGATCGACGTAAGGCAACAATCATAAATGCTAAACAATCGAGGGACCGGATATTGTTTCTCTCAACGTTAGCACCCCTCGCCCAACTCATGCATGGATAAAAAAACTCAACCCTCATTGGTAAACTCTGCAATTCGTTAAAGAAAGAGTGCAGAAGCCGATGCAGAAATCTTTACAGATGTGGTTCCTATCTGGAATAGTGCCCTTTATTTCACCTGGATTTCCACCGTATGGTTCGGGGAGGACACCGTAAAAAAAGAATCCCGCCATTTGGGAGGGCTGAATAGGGCGCGAGCACCATTGGAAAAACCGTAAGGCTCCTTCGGTATACCGATAAAATTAGTATCGTTTTCCCCATTGCCATTGACATCGTGAAAAACCGCGATCCCGTAATTTCCGAAAGGAACCTCCTCGATATTCCATCGGCAGGATAATTCCGACACATCCAGGACATTCGCATAAACAGGCGTTTCCAACCAACTCCCCTCCGAATTGAAAACCGCCACACGCACTTGTCCCGCAACCGTCTCCAATCCCGCTATTTTAATCTCCAGGACACCGAGCGCATTCTTCGAGTTCAAACTCTCGCCGTCCGACGCCAACCCTGGGCCGCACAGGCACAATAAAAGAACAAACAAAACCCTCATTTTACTGACAAAACTTTCCCGATATAAATTTTCGCGAATCATAGTCTTTTTGTTCTTTCAACCATAAGCTTTTGCGCTAGGATTTAAATTGTCAGATAATGAGCATATCCAAATTCAAAGCAATGAAAATACCTTCCCCTTCCCACATCATATTGTTGTTAATGTTGACAATGAATCCACTCAACTCAGGGGCCAAGGCGGAGGAGCAAATGGAGAGAAAGGCAACCTTGCGCCAAGGAAGATTTCACAGTGAAGACGCAGCGAGACAAGAACTCGAAAATTTCAGCCGGAATTATGCGGATTTGGAAGGTTGGAAAAAACGGACCAAGATAATCCGCGACGGCATTCTTCACGGGGCCGAACTTGTGCCACCGCCCATCAAGGGTGAATTAAACCCCATTATTCATAGCAGGCGGGTTTACCAAGGCTACACCGTCGAAAATGTCGCCTTTGAAAGTTTGCCAGGGTTTTTTGTGACCGGAAATCTCTACCGTCCGGCAGCCACCAGCGGACCTCGAAGCCTCGCTGGAATACTGTCTCCCCACGGCCATTTCGAGGAGCCCAATGGAGGCGGCAGGTTCCGGGACGACATGCAGTTGCGGTGCGCAACACTTGCCCGCATGGGTGCTGTCGTCTTTTCCTTCGACATGGTCGGGTGGGGTGAATCAAGCCCCTATCCCCATGAAGGCAAAGCCCTTACCCTGCAACTTTGGAACAGCATCCGGGCCATCGATTTTCTATTGTCGTTGGCAGAGGTGGATGCGAATCGTATCGGCGTAACGGGTGCATCCGGCGGCGGTACCCAAACCTTCTTATTAACGGCCGTAGATGAGCGAGTTGCCGTATCTGTCCCCGTCGTCATGGTTTCCGCTCACTTCTTCGGAGGTTGTGATTGTGAGAGCGGCCTGCCCATCCACACCAGCGAGCACCATGAAACCAACAATGCGGAAATCGCCGCCCTCGCCGCGCCGCGCCCGCAATTGATTATTTCCGATGGTGATGATTGGACAAAGAACACACCCCAGGTGGAGTTCCCTTACATCAGAAATATTTATAAACTCTACCAGGCGGAATCTAATGTCGAAAACCTCCATCTTCCCGATGAAAAACATGACTATGGATATTCAAAACGCGTGGGCGCCTACCGGTTTCTGGCCAAACACCTGCAACTCTCGCTGGAACCGCTACGCCTCCCAAACGGTTCGATCGACGAAAGTCATGTTGTCATCGAAAAAAAGGAAAAGATGCACGTATTTGACGCTGACCACCCCAAGCCCCGGCACGCCCTAAAAACACGCGAAAGCATTGAAAAACTCCTCAAACCTGCTGCACAATCCAGCGCCGAAAACCCTGAGAGTTGAAATCAAGGAAAGAGTAAAGAAATCCTGTCAAATATTATATGGGATGAGGAGAACGCTGATCTCCGGCTTTACCCAATTTTAAACAAGCCGCGAATTTGAGATAGGTTCTAATTATCTGTGACTATCCGTGGTTAAAAAACCGGAGAATTAATCAACTCCGTTTTCAATCGGCGGTTCACCCTAAATTAACCTAGGGATCAACTTATTCCTTAGTAATAAAATCAATTACGTCTTTAGCTTGATAATCGATACCCGCTGTTTTAACGATTTTGTTAACGTTTGAAAAATCTTTACCGGCGGTCACGATGGGTATTTCAGAGCCGTCGGATCGAGTTTGGCCCAGACCAACGGTGGCCAGCAAACCATTGCAGAGACATTGCTTGCCTGTGGTTTCCTCTTCCGCTCCTCCTTTTTTAATATAGTTTTTAATTGGCTCGCCCGGGCAGCGATACCCAATTCCGGCATCGGATTCGTGGTTGGAATTGCAGTAGGGTTGTCGCAAATATCCCACATCGCAAATACGCTCCCGTTTATTGCCGTTAGCATTGTCGGTTATGGTATTGTTGAGGTGGAGGAGTTTGAAAGGGTAACCGGTTGGAGAAACCTTAAAATCGGTCGAGATTTTCAACTCCTCATTAAGGCTCTTTTCTAAGGCTTCCTGTTTTAATTCGGGCGTTATGGCGGACTCCTGGCAAAAGGCGAATACCGTTCCGACCTGAATCCCGGCCGCACCCAACTCCCGCGCCTCTTTCAATTTGGACGGAGAGGCATATCCGCCGGCCAGCCAGAAGGGTCTTTCCAGGCCTCTGATACGTTCGAGGTTCGGAATATCCTTAGGTCCGAATTGCGGGGTTGCATCGCCGTCTGTTGTTTTGGCGACCTTGCGGGGTGGGGCGTTATGCCCCCCGGCGGTATGGTATTCAATGATGAAACCGTCCACCCTCCCGGTGGCTCGCCGCACCATTGTTTTGGCAATAATGTCGGATGAGATAATGGCGAGGAAGCCGGGGCGTTTCAATTCTGGCAAATTTCCACGGCAATACTCTGTGGGATCGAAACGATGAACAAAATTCCGATTTTCCGAATTCTCCTCAACATGAATCTTTATCTCGACCGTTTTCCAGCGCGAAAGATCATCCAAAATCCCCGGAATGCCTATAGGGATTCCGGCTCCCATGAGCACGAAATCAACGCCTGCCAGCATCGCCCCAAGCAGCGACGGCAAAGTGGGAATCTGAATCTTTTCCAGGTAATTGATGCCGACCAGACCATCGTGCCCCTCCTTGGCCAAAAACACCTCCACAAAGTTCGCCACGATTAAAAACTCGACGCTTTCCCGTTTCATGGGCAATGCGGGCATAGAAAGCAGTTTGAAGGAATCCTCCGGCGACTTTCCTCCCTCAATGAAGTAGGTGTCCAGAACCTTGCGGGCCATTTCCGGCCACGGAAAGCTGGACAAGGCACGGGCAATGTCCCCC
>JAJFLT010000410.1 GCA_021772555.1 Opitutales bacterium
CGGCTTTTTCAAGCAACTCCAGAGTGCCGCGGACGTGGCCTTCGCTGGCGTGGTGGTCGATCAGCGTCGTGGTCCCATGCTTGACCGCATCAACGCAACTGACGAGGGCGCTGTAGTAGCAATCCTCGGGCGTCAACAGCCTGTCCAGCCGCCACCAGAGGTTTTCCAGCACTTCGACAAAATTAGCAGACGGCGGAACCTTTCCCAACCCGCGGGAAAAAGCGCTGTAAAAATGGGTGTGGGCATTGATAAAGCCGGGCAAAACAAGCTGCCCTTTGGCATCGATAACCGTATCGGCGGTTTGCCCCCGCAATTCCCCGGAAGGGGCGATCCTGGTAATGAGACCATTTTCCACCAAAAGGGAATGATCGGTTAAAATCCGGTTATTTTCGCCCAATGTGGCGAGGGTTCCGTTATGTATCAGAAGGGTGCTCATGTAAGGTAAGTAAATATATGTTCCGTATGTAGTTTATCCAATCCAATGATTTTCGCCGTGCGGCAGCCATCCGCTCAATGCGTCGAGACGGGTCATTTTCCCTGCAACCAATGGAGCCTGTCAATGGAAATTCTCCCAGACAATTTCCCATGCTCATGCGATCATAAGCCACCGCAGCTTCAAGCATGAATTGGAAGAATCCCACGTATCCTTTGCTCGGTTTCAATGGATACACCCTGATTCAGTTGCATATTGATATTTTATGAATATTATTGAAAATACCATATCGCATGAATAATATGCCTAATTGTTGCGTCGTGTTTTCCGCCAACAGTTATTTATACAGAACAAAGGGGTTTAAAAAATGAAGCTTAAATTCATCCTAGGATTAGCTATTTTAGTACATTTTGTTAGAACCTATTTCAGATTCGATGATGATGATAATTGCTCTCTGCATCATCATCGAATCTGAAATAGGTTCTAAGCATAAACAGTTATCAGTATTGAAAATTAGTAATGTGAATAATGTTTGATAGCCCCAAACAAGTGCTCGAATTATGGGTTAACGGAATCAATTCTCGTAAACTTCATGACGTGGTTGATCTTTATGACGAGAATGCTATTATACTACCAACCTTTTCAAATAAGTGTTTGAGTAATTCAGATGCCATCAGGGGTTACTTTGAAAAACTGTCGAGTTTCAAGGATCTTAACGTTGTAGTGCATGACAATACGTTGCTTGTGCAAAGACTCTCACCTGAGTTGTATTCCATAAGCGGTAATTATTTTTGGCGGTTTATGGTCGAACGAGAAGTTTTAGGCTTTGAAGCAAGATTTACTTTTACCATTAATATTAAACACACCAAACCTATTATTCATCATCATTCATCGCAGATCCCTGAAACACTATGACATTAGAACCAAAGGTATGTCAAAAAAATTTGGCCACCTAAACCACGAGGGAATCGTAGAGAGTCTTGGATTTTCGATTCTTTTGACGACAGTTTTTCCTCGGTCTGAGATTGAAGAAGAGTATTAGAATTCGTCGGTTTTGGATGAAGAATAAACATTAAGAACGCTGTGAGTCTTATTGTTTATCAAAGTTTTACGAATATTCTTGAATATATTGAGTGCGAAAATAATGTTCCAAATTGTCACATGGAGCCTGTGACAGCAGCATATAATTCGAGGGCGGAGAAGAACTCCGAGTAGCTGAATTGCCTAACGTTTCCGCCCCTACATTTGATAAATATGAATAACTTTGAAGTGAAATTTCCAGGTGCAGGACGAGGTAATCGGATTGGGAGGAATGCTTTTTGTTCACTGGTTTTTTTTGTCACTGCGTTCCTTCTGATGGGAGCTAGTAGTAAGGATGCAACCCAGGAACCTCCGTTGATGCCTGGACTGGATTTTCAGGCCGAGTCAGGGCTAATTGAGGCCCCCTTCGTTATTGAGTCCGGCAGCCTATCTCAGTCAATTCGAACTTATGACCCGAACATTGGCGGTCGGGCCCGGTGGCGGGTAAGAATACCCAAGGCTGGTTTCTATACCGTCAGCGCATCCGTGAAGGCCCCGTCAAGCGCCGAGAACTCATTCTTCATCGATTGGGATAAAGAGTCCTTCCCGGTAACATGGGACATACCCGTGACAAGGGGTTTCGAACCGCGCGTCGCACGCTGGGTCGACCAAAACACTGGCATCTGGGACCCGCGTATTTGGGAACTGACCAAAGGTGTGCACACCCTGATCCTACGAGGGCGCGAACCCAACGTTCTCATCGAATCGATACGGGTCGAAGAACATACTGGAGAAACCAGAAGGACTACGAAGCAGGCGAAAGAAATGCTGGAGACATTGGCGCTATTATCAGATGAGACCGTCTTTCGGACCCACTCCGGACAAAGGCAGCTTTTTCTGGACGACTACGGTATCGCTCAATTCGAAAATCTCGAACGGACGATGCACCAACCGACCAAAAAAGGGGCGGTGATCCGGCCGGACCTTCCGTGGGAAGACCACATCCAGGCCCGTAGTAAACCAGTCTGGGACCCGGCAGTGAAGCGGTTTAAGCTCTGGCTCCTTCTCCAGGGAACGACTTCGGGTGTGTCCGAGTCGGCCTACGCTGAGAGCGAGGACGGTATTCACTGGACCAAACCGATTCTGCGCCAGAAAGGGATTCAGGGGTCTCTGGAGAACAACATCATCACGGTGGACCCAATACTCGAATGGCCAGCCAATGCGATTATGAATGTGGTCTCCGATCCCGACGATCCGGATCCCTCGCGAAGGTTCAAGGGACTACTCGGAATCGTTGGGCGCAAACCCATCGTGAGCCCCGACGGCATTCACTGGAAGCGGCTGGATGTTCCTGCGCTCCCGTCGAGTGACGAGTCGAACCTCAGCTATGACCGTCAGGCCGGCATTTTCATCGCCACATTAAAATGGGGCGGACCCTACGGACGTTCGCAATCCATCTGGGTCAGTAAAGACTTCGAAGCATGGACCTGCCTGGAAGCGATGATCCACGCCGACGAACTGGACCAAAAGCTTGGTGCGGAGAACATGAGGGCACGACTTGCCGACCCGACTCTTCACCACCCTCCCACCATCGACCCCGCGAATTGCCGGGTGGATGTCTACAATTTCGGCGTGTTTCGCTACGAAGGACTCTATATCGGACTCCCGGCCATGTTTCACCGGAATCGTTCCGACAAGATCGAAGGCGATATCGGCTTTCATCTGGTCCAACTGGCAAGTAGTCGCGACCTGAAAAACTGGAAACGACTGGGCGACCGCAAAACCTTTATCGGTCCGTCCACGGTAGCTTCGGGCGCCTACGACCTGACACAAATCCTTCCCCCCAGCGGCCCGGTCGTTCGCGGCGACGAGCTATGGTTCTACTACCTGGGTGAAAAGTATCGAGGTCCACCCCCCGAGGATGACAGGCATACGGGCGCAGTCTGTCTGGCTGTGTTACGACGGGACGGATTTATTTCAATGAACGCGGACAAGAAAGAGGGAACGCTCCTGACAAAACCTTTCACGGTTTCCGGGAAAAAGCTATTCGTCAACGTAGATGCCGCCGGGGGTGAGCTTCGTGCCGAGGTTCTGGGCAAAGACGGGGCGGTGCTGGCGATTTCCGCTCCCGTCAAAGGGGATCAACCGCGTGGCAAAGTGCAGTGGCGGAAGGGCAACATGGCAGACTTCAAAGGAGAAGAAGTCAGTATCCGGTTCACTCTGCGCAATGCGGCATTCTATTCATATTGGCTTTACTAAAACCTGAAGGAGGATCAAATAGCCATAACCCTGATACTAAATCATATTAATATAACGGTTTTACCAACCTGAGGCATATCATTTTGCTTTTTTCAAAAAACACCCTGTGATCCTGTTGTTTATCAATAGTATACGAAGATTATTGAAAATATTTGTCATAACTATAATGTGCAAATTGTTGCGGCACACTTGCCATCTACATATAGTTCTACATGAAGAAAAAAAGGGGAACGAGTATTGAAACTCCATAAGAATTTGTACGGCTTAGCCATCGTTATGTTCTGTCCATTCGGACTTAAGGGTGTTGTAGCCGAGACGGCGTCAGAATCTATGCGGGCCGACTTCTATGTCGCTCCGGATGGAAATGACAGCTATCCGGGGACGGAAAAGAAGCCTTTCGCCACGCTGACACGCGCGCGCGATGGCGTGCGCAAGCTGAAGAAATCCGGGTCGAATCGGGATTTTAGAGTGCTGCTTCGCGGCGGAACGTATCGTATTCACAAGACTGTCGTGTTCTCCATTCAGGATAGCGCCTCGGATGGACACACAATCACATACGCCGCCTACCCCGATGAAACTCCAGTCCTCACACCCGGAATAGCGGTCACTGACTGGCGCAAACTCGATAGTCCACCCAAGGGCCTGCCAGTCAATGCGCACGGCAGTGTGTGGACGGCTCCCGTCCCCGATGGGGTGCAGCGATTCCGGACGTTGTACGATGGATCGCGACGGCTCCCGCGGGCCCGGAGCGAGGGGTTCCGCCCACTCGACGAGGCGAAGGCATGGTACTCCGAGGACCAGCATGTCTTTCGTTTTCCCAAAGGCGCCCTTCGGGCCCGGCCCAATCTGTCTGATGTGGAAATGGTCATCGTTCCGGTGGCGCCGTGGACGATGAACATCCTGCCTCTGGAGTCCGTGGATGAAGAGGCCCAATCAGCGCGAACGGCCATCCCCGGCTCCTACTCACTGACACAGACGCGCTTCGGACACTTCACTTCCGGCAGCGCCTGGATTGAGAATACACTGTCGGCACTGGACCAGCCGGGAGAATGGGTGTTCGACAGCGATAAACGCCGGATTTACCTATGGCCCGAAGGCGACAATCCGGGCGACGGCATCGTGGCGCCCGCCTTGACGGAGCTTATCCGCGTCGAGGGCGAGATCGATTACGACGGCCCCCACGATAAGCCGGTGAAGGGGTTGGTTTTTCGAGGGCTGACCTTCACACAGGCCGATCGGTTCACCTGGGATAAAGACCACACGGGATGGGGTCTTCAACACGACTGGGAAATGTTTGATCGGCCTACGGCGATGGTTCGGTTTCGCGGCGCCGAAGCTTGTGCCATCGAACAATGCCATTTCGTCAACAGCGGGGCCTCAGCGATCCGGCTGGATCTGCATTGCCGGAAGAACCGTATCGACGGCAACGTAATCGAGCACGTAGGCGGTGTGGGCATTCTCTTGGCCGGTTACGGACCCGGGACCAAGGATGTTAATCAACAGAATCTGGTGACCAGAAATCACATTCACCATGTGGGGGAATTGTACTGGCATTCGCCGGCAATTTTCGTCTGGCAGAGCGGAGACAATCTTATCGGAAACAACCTGATTCACAATACACCCTACTCCGCAATCGTCGTCAGCGGTCGGATCGTATGGGACAAGAAAGGCCAGGGCGAGTGTTCGCGAACCATTCGTTGGAAAGAAGTAGGCGAGGTATTAGAACCGGACCGTCGCGATTGGTACGCGCGAGAGCCCTTCCTGCACAGTCGCAAGAATCGAATTTTTCGCAACGAAATCCACAACGTAATGGAAGTCATGAGGGATGGTAACGGCGTTTACATCTCAGGAGCCGGGGCGGGAAATATCGTCCGCGAAAACTTCATTCACAACTGCCCAAGCCGGCATTTCGGTGAAGGAATCCGTTGCGACGACGATCAGCACGAGACAGTTATCGACCGCAATGTCCTCTGGCGTCTCGGGGGCTATGCAACGTTTGTCTGCATCAAGGGGAAGAATCAAGTTACGGGTAACGTCTTCGCCAGCCCGCTGACTCCTCCGAAGCGGGGGATGCTCTCCCTGGAACCGACCAGCATTCCCGTCGAAGGCTCGATCATCCAAAGAAATATTTTCTATACGACGCGCAAAGGCGATAAGGTTTACTACCAAGGCAAGGACGATTTCGGAAGGAGAGCATCCATGTCCGAGTGCGAGGCCGATCTCAACCTGTATCACAACACCGAGGATCCTGAGTGGGGTAATCGGCATCTGGCCACCGAGCGCGGGTACGGTTCAGAGATGCAGAGTCTGGCCGCAGATCCCCTCTTTGTGAATGCTGCGGAAGGGGACTTAAATGTCATTGCAGGTTCCCCCGCCAAGGCTCTCGGTTTCACTTCCATCAACCTGGGTTTAATCGGATTGCGCCCGGAATCGAGACCTTCAAAGCAAGAGCCACAGACAATCATCGAACAATGAAATCGAAAGCGACAGAGTAAACCGTGCCTTCGGCGCTGCTCACTCAACGTCTCATTTCAAACGTTCGATAATTTATTTATGAAAGGAAATAATTTACTTAAACTAGCGCGACTTCTCTCATATTTGGCATCTCATCCGTCTATGATATCTCTCTATTTCAGAGAGTCAATCAACAGAAAAGTAACCCCATTGAGCCTTGGGTTACCTTGGATTTCCTATACCGCTATATACCAGCTCGAGTTGCTCTTGCAAAAGCACCATGTAGTAGCTGAATTCGGAGGCGGAGGATCAACTCTGTTTTTTGCTGATAGGGTTCATTCTGTTTTGTGCATAGAAAGTTATGATGTTTGGGCAAAAAAAATTAATCATGAACTTAGCATTAAAGAAATTCGCAATGTAACACTGGAGTTATTTCCTTATGATCCGAGTGATGTAACGGCTTATGAAATGTCAGAGAATTTAAATCGAATTAGAGATAATGTTTACGATATAATTCTAGTCGATGGCTATGAAGAGAATGTAGAATTGCGCCCCACCTGTTTTTGGAAAGCTGAAAAAAGTATAAAACAGGGAGGGATCATTATTGTAGATGATTCCTGGAGGTATCATCAAATTCGCCAAAACAACCGTGCTAAAAGATGGGAAGTGTACAAATCGATTGGTCCATGTAGACCGGGAGTAACTACTACAGACATTTATTACTATTAAACATCGAACAAATCAGTCGAGGCGATGGTCTTCGGCCGAGCCTCACTTCCACGTTAGGCTAACGCCAAGGTTAAAGTCATGGAGAAGAATTTACAGAAATACAGCTTACTAGCGAAAACAGTTTCCGCACTCGCGGTGATCATTTCTATGATTTTCGTAGGGTTTGAGGTGCGCGAGAGTGCCAAGCAGACGGCGCTCAACTCTCAGTCAATACAGGTTAACACCTATCAAGATCTGATCGCTCAGATCATTAACTTGAACAAGTTGACACTTCAGATTCCTGATGTAGGTGCTACAGATGATGTGGCAATGTATCTCGGGGAATTTGATCTTTATATTCTTGAAGACATCAATCGTGAGGATAGATGTACCGAATCCAACAAAGAGTATTTGCCACCTACACATAGTTAGACGAGGGAAAGGATTATGAATAAAACTAAAGTGAAAAATTTTGGTCTGAAGAGAAACTGTAGGTTTTTGAGAAATGCTCTATGCCTATTGTTTCCCCTGGTTACCTGGATGCCTTTGATCGGATCGGGCACATACGATGACACCCAAAGGCCTCCGTTAGTGTCCGGCCTGAAATTCCGGGCGGTCTCGGGACTGATTGAAGCTCCCTTTACCAGAGATTCCAGTGTGATATCGCAGTCGATCCGATCACATGATCCGAACATCGGTGGTCGGGCTCAGTGGCGGGTAAGAATACCTGAGACCGGCTACTACACGGTCAGCGCATCCGTGAAGGCTCCGTCCACGACCGAAAACTCATTCTTTATCGACTGGGATAAGGAAACCTACCCGGTCAGATGGGACATTCCTGTCACAATCGGTTTCGAAAACCGTGTCGCACGGTGGCCGGGGGAAGACCCGCGAATTTGGGAACTGAGCAAAGGTGTTCATACTTTGATTATTCGCGGACGCGAACCTAACGTTCTCATGGATTCGATACATATTGAAGAATACACGGCTGAAATCAGCGAGTCGAGGAAGCAGGCTAAAATGTTGATGGAGGCGTTAGAGCGCGCTGCCGATGAGACCGTCTTTCATGTTCCCTCAGGACAACGGCAGCTCTTTCTGGACGATTACGGTATCGCAAAGATCGAAAATCTCAAACGAACGATGCACCCGCCAACCAAGAAAGGTGCAGTCATCCAACCGGACCTTCCCTGGGAAAATGCGCCCCAAACGCGTTCCGCTCCGGCTTGGGACCCAAAGGCAAAGCGGTTCAAGCTCTGGCTTTTTGACGGTGGAGAGTCGTCCTACGCCGAGAGCAAGGACGGGGTAAACTGGACGAAGCCGATTCTGCGCCAGAAAGAGATCAAGGGTTCCCTGGAGAACAACATCGTTACGGTCGATCCCGAACTCGAATGGGGAGCTAACGCGATGGAAAATGTGGTCTTCGATCCAGATGATTCCGATTCTTCCCGGCGATTCAAGGGACTGCTTGGCGTAGACTACCGTGAACCTATCGTCAGCCCCGACGGCATTCACTGGACGCGACTGGACGTTCCTGCACTTCCGTCGAGTGACGAGTCAAATCTCAGTAATGACCGCCAAGCAGGGCGGTTCATTGCCACGTTGAAAACGGGGGGACCCTACGGCCGCTCACATGCCATCTGGATCAGCAAAGACTTTGAGACCTGGAGCAATCTGGAGGGGATGTTCCACGCCGACGAACTGGACCAGAAGCTCGGGGCGGAGAACATGGCAGCACGGCTTGCAGATCCGGCCCTGCGTCACCCTCCGGCTATCGATCCGGAAAATTGCCAGGTCGATGTCTACAACATCGCCGTGTCCCGTTACGAAGGACTCTACATCGGATACCCGGCCCTGTTTCACCGCAACCGCTCCGACCGCATCGATGGCGATATGGGCTTTCACCTGGTGCAACTGGCATCCAGCCGCGACCTCAAGACCTGGAATCGCCTGGGCGACCGTAAAGCCTTTATCGGTCCGTCCACGGTAGCCTCGGGTGCCTACGACCTGACACAAATTCTTCCCCCATCCAGCCCGATCGTCCGGGGCGATGAACTCTGGTTCTACTACACGGGCATAAAGTATCGAAGCTCACCCGAGGGAGCAGAAGACTATGGCGCGGTCTGCCTTGCGGTGCTGCGGCGGGACGGGTTCATTTCGCTGGACTCGGACGAGAAAGAGGGAACGCTCCTGACAAAACCTTTCACGGTTTCCGGGAAAAAACTGTTCGTCAACCTTGATGCCCCACAAGGTGAGCTTCGCGCAGAGGTTCGGGACAAAGATGGAACGGTGCTGGCTATATCCGCTCCCATCAAAGGGGATCAACCGCGTGGCAAAGTGCGCTGGCGGAAAGGCAACATAGCAGCCTTCAAAGGAGAAAAAGTCAGCATACGATTCACAATCCGCAACGCCGCATTCTACTCTTACTGGTTCAATTAAAATCTTAGAGGGCGACTAAAAGATCAAACCAGCACACCATCGGGCACAATCTTAGTCGGGTGTCCGGTTCTTACTTGCTGCGCGGACCAACCTCGCTGATATCGATCGGCTTGAATCCCAACTTGAAGGCGGGCGAATCGGGCTTCAATGTGAAATCGCGGTTTTCCCGATCCACAAAAAGTGGATCGGCGATAATGGAATGTTCACCCAGCCCTTTCTCCCGCCACTCCTCCAGCGAGTAATTTTTCCCCGACAGGAATGTTACCGGTTTACCACCTTCACGAAAGTAGAGATTGTAGTCCCAGAGAGTGGTGAAGTCGGGCCAGTCCTTCTCTTTGATCAAGGGACCTTCATCCCAAACAATGATATTTCGGGCGAAAACCTCGCCTTTTGGCCGTGGCCTTCCCTTCGGCTTATCGCCGTAGACGGTCAACTGGTAGATTTTGCCGTAAGCGAAGATGTTATTCTGAACAATATTGCCGAAGCAATTGAAGTTACTGCCGTAACCGCCGGCAACAGCGTCGTGTACGATGTTGTTCTCGACGAGAATACCGGCGCAGCCATTATCGAGGATAATCCCCTCGCCGGCGCCTTTCCAGCGTTTGCTGTGATAGACATGGTGGATGTAGTTGTTCCGTATGACCGTGCCCGGCGAGGCGCCCAGCGCGTAGATCGCACAGTGCGACCCGAGGATACCGGTGCCGATATGATGACAATGGTTGAACTTGATGATATTGTCGCGCGCCCGTTGCAGCGGGAAGTAGGACCACCGCCAACCGACTGAAATTGCCCACATAAAGGAGCCCGATATTTCGTTATGACTAACGGTGTTTCCACTACTCTGCCCGATCCACACCCCGGGGGCGGCCAGGTAGACCTTGGACCCGTCGAGGAACCGGTTGTCTGAGATGACCGTGCGGGACGTTTCCTCCACGTCGCTGACGGGTTCTTCCGGCTCACCGATCTTAACGCAACCCGCGCCGATATCGCGCATTAAATTACGGGTGATGGCATTGTCCTTGCAACCTCGCCGCAGTTCGATCCCCCAGGTACCAAGCCCCTCAAATGTGCACTCCTCGATCCGGCATTGAATCGCGCCATCGGCATGAAAGGCCGCCGGAGGGACAAGCTCAGCCTGAGGGGTCATGTATCCCTTCTGCGGGAGAGACCAGGAAGTATGGGAAAACGTCAGACCGCGGAACGTTATGTTGCTGACGAATTGGCCGCGCGCAACATCACCTTCGATACGGATAAGCTGGTCCGCGACCGGTGCCACCACTTCCACTTTCTGCATGTCTTCATCGGGGAGTGGATGGTAATAAAGCACGCCCTTCTTCCGGTCCAGATACCAGGAGCCCGGCGTATCAAGCCCCTCAAAAACGTTCTCGACATAGTATCCGTTCGTCCAGGTGAGCGGCCGCCAACTCCCACCGGTGAAAACCACGACGTTATTTTCCTCGTCGATGTGCTTGATACGCAGGCGGGCTTCCATCCAGACCTGCAACACGACGACTTCGACGTCCTCCAGGTTAGTCCAGTCCTTACGGATGTCGCCCGGTTGAAACTGGAAGGCTTGCAGGGGGAGTTTGCCAATGGCTTCCGGCTCGTCACCCATCCAGCCACTGGTATCAACATCCGGTAATTGGGCGACGGTGTAGATGCCGTTATTCCCAGGCAGGCGGCCCCGCTCACGCCTTTGGCCGTCCACAAACAACTGGCGAAAATACCACTGGCCCGACTTTACTTCCGGTAGATCGACGGTCCAGAGTGGCCCGCTGCTTTTCTCCCACCCAGAAATCACTTTACCACCACTGATGACTGGTTTTTCGTTGGGATAGGCTTCGTAAACGATCTGTCCCGCATCGCTACCGGAATCCTCAGGCGACAACACAAATGGCTGCCCGCGGTGATACGTTCCCCCGCGCAGTTGGACGGTCAGAGGCCCGTGGAGCTCCCGTGCGGCGCGGAGTTGACGGATCGCATTCCGGGCTCGTTCGAGGGTAGCAAAAGGGCCATCGGTGCGTTTGGTATTCGGCGCAGGTAACGTGCCGGACCACAGATCGTTTCCATCCGGAGCAACAAAAATCTCTGCACTTGGGCCTGCAGCAGCCGCACTTGACGGCAATATTCCCAATATGACCAACGGCAACAAGACTAGGATAAACACCGCTCGTAATGAAAATGTCTGATACTTTTTTTCCATTTAGAATCGGGTAATACCGGCCTGGTGCTTTGTCAAACCCAATGTCTTATTTCGGCTGGGACACTCTTGAGTTTTCTATTTATTTTAAAGTCAAGAATTTCGAGAAATGAGGTTGATTTGCGTTTTTAAGCAACCTCATCGCGTCATAATAAATGCTGGTAATTAATTTCGAGTAACGGTTAAAGCTTCTTCTCTGCCAAAGAATCACAATTTTTCTTGTAAGATCCGGCCATAAATTAATGATACCCAATCAGCTGCATCTGGGCAATTCCGCTTGCAATGAATAAAAGTATAATAAGCGGGTCCGGTGCAAAGCACAGTTCCGATTAGCTTTACGTTGGCCATAGACAACTTGAACTTACGATGAGAACCAAACGTACACGAAAACTGCCATTATTTTTTACGCAGGTCATCGGGTCCCTGCCCCGACCGATGATGGTGCGGGACTTGGTTGACAGGCGGGATACTATCCCCACGGACCGCTATCATGGCATTATGGATGAAGCAGTGATCTTCGCCATCCGGTTGCAGGAACAGGCTGGTCTCGATGTGATCAGTGACGGCGAATGGCGGAGAATTCATTACCTCGACGAGTTTCTACACCGGGTGGGCGGCCATGAACCAACCCGGCAGTTCAGCCATCAGGGTGAGACAAAATCCACACTCGTGGTGACCGGTCGGATGGAGCGTACCGATCCTCTGTTCGTGGATGAAGCAGCGTTTCTTGTGGAGCACACGGATCGCTGCACCAAATACGCTTTGCCGTCCCCGTTCCTCATTGCCATACGCAAATGGCACGCGGACTACAGCACCGGCGCCTACCCAACGATGGAACATTATATGGAACACCTCACCGAGCTATTGGCGCTGGAGGCACAGGCGTTGGCACAGGTCGGGGTGGACATTATTCAATTGGACGACCCAGCACTGACGTATTTCTGTGACCGGAAGTTGACGGGTGAAGGCGCGACCCACGACGATCGGTTGCAGCGTGAGTGGGATATCGAGCGGCAGGCCCCTGAGGTCATCGCCGCGATAAACCAGATTGGCGGCGAGCTCCCGGTTGAATTTCAACTCCATTGTTGTCACAGCGTGTGCAAGCGCCAGAGCGATGTTGCTGGCGATTACAAGCCGATACTCCCTTATCTGAAGGACGCCAGGATCGACCGGGTGAACCTTGAGTTTGCCTACCAGGGCACCGGGAAAGCGGACGACCTGCAACTGTTACCGGAGGGACTCGGGGTCGGCATGGGCGTCGTTGATGTCCGCGGCGAACGCGTACAGACCGTGGAGGAAATCGAAACGATTGGCGCGGCCGGAGCGGCCATCGTTGATCCCGGCCGGATCGCGCTGAATCCCGATTGCGGCTTCGCCCCCGATTACGGAGAACCCCCGTCCATCGACGAGGCTTACGAAAAACTTTGCAACCTCGCCAAGGCCGCTTCCCGCCTACGCAGGAGATATTCGGAATGACCCTGCAAAACGTAGTAGTGCTCACAAATCGGACTAATTGACCCGAGAAAAAAATCATCTACCAATTGCTGTAGCGGATATCGTCAGTGCAGTATCAGTGCGCGGTCACATCCGGGTAAACCCGTTGCAAAAAATCGGCAATCGCCCCGTTGACCGCTTCAGGTTTCTCCAGATTAGCAAAATGACCTGCGCCCGGAATGACGTTGAGAGCCACATCCGGAATCACATCTAGCATAGGCCGAACCCAATCCGTCAGATAGGCGGTCTCTTCTCTTCCCTGCACGATCTGCACCGGAATATTAAGAGCAGAAACCTGGCGGGAGAGGTCGTTCTTGTAGATCCACGACATTCCCTGGTGATAGACAGTGCGAGCGGGCAGCATCGTCCAACGATCGATCCAGTAGTCGATCAAGGCAGGGTTGGACTCAAAGGTTGTCTTTCCAAATACAACCTGCGCGGTGTCTTCAGCCCACTGGCGAGGTACATTACCGTCGATATCAAGCCGGGCGAAACTGGCGCCGGTAAGGTCTTGTACTTCGGCAGGAAAAGCGGCCGCACCCGCACCGATCAATACCAGTCCATCGAGCCGCTCCTGGTATTTGAGTGCAAAAGGAATTGCCATGTGCCCGCCCATCGACATCCCGACCAAAACGCATTTCCGGATTTCGAGTTCGTCCAGGAGGATCCTACAGTCTTCAACCAGATCGTCGAGATTGTGCGGTTCGTCGGGCCGAGCCCAAATTCTGTTGTTGTAAGCCACGATTCGATAGGAATCAGCAAGGTGTTCGATCTGTGATTCAAACATGGAATAATCCATCATGGAACCGTGGCTGAATACCACGACTGGGCCGGACCCTCTCTCAATGTAACGTTCCATAATTATCTCCCAAAGGAATTGCGGTGTCACTCAATACGGAAGGTGAAGAATGCCCAGGATAGTGATAGTGGAGCTGGCGTCGACAAACATTTCCATGATACGGAATGACAGTGTGATAATCCGCCTCTACTACAATTAAAATATTATTTGAACCTATCTCGACCGTAAATCAGTTCCTGTCGATGATTCGTTGTTGCCATGAGAACCAGGGAGAATTATCGCTTATCATAGTGTCAGTCTTATTTGCCTGTAGATTTAATTGGCTTTTCCCAATGGGATAAGGAATTTTTAATATCAAAATTATCGAGTTCTCTATGAAAAAATTATCGCGGCGAAAATTCGTCAAAACAACGGCTACAGCGGCAACCGGCATTTACATTTTGCCAAGGTTCAGCATTGGACAGGAAGGTCCGCCACCCAGCAGCAGGTTGAATCTTGCTTTTATCGGGGCGGGAGGCCGCGGAAAAGATAATCGGCAAGGTATGGCCGATGAAAATATAGTGGCCCTTTGCGATGTTGACACTACCCGACTCGAAGAGGCTCTTGAAGAAAACCCTGAGGCCAAAGGATTCAAGGATTTTCGGGTCATGCTAGACAAAATGGGTAGCCAGATCGACGCGGTGGTGGTATCAACCCCCGACCACACGCATTTTGCCGCCGCCATGGAAGCAATGCAGAGGGGCAAGCATGTTTTTGTGGAGAAACCGCTCGCACACAATATCTGGCAATGCCGGACGCTTAAAAAAGCGGCTCGTCATTACAAGGTCATAACGGCTTTGGGCAACCAAGGGCATGTGACAGAGGGTATCCGCCTGGTCAAAGAATGGGTCGATGCCGGCGTCTTAGGCGATGTTACCGAAGTTCTGGCCTGGTTCGACGGTCCGATATTCGGTAAGGGAAAGTATTTTCACAAGCCGAGGCGTTTCCCCCCCCGTCAGCACGAAATTCCCGAAAGTTTGGATTGGGATCTCTGGCTAGGCCCCACCTCACCGCGACCCTATAGTAGATTTTATCTTCCGAGAATCTGGCGAGGCTGGTATGACTTCGGCTGCGGTGAACTGGGCGACTGGGCCTGCCACACGCTCGATGCCCCTTTTTGGTCGCTCGATCTGGGTATGCCGACCGGGGCTGAAGCAACGAGACGTTCGAAGTCGGCGGAAGGCTTTGTCCCCAAACGATCAGAAATTCGCTTCGAGTTCCCAGCTCGTGGAAAAAAGCCACCGGTTGTCCTGAACTGGTTTGAGGGCGGTCTCAAACCGCGCCGCCGACCCGAATGGAGGTTAAAAAAACTACCTGAATCCGGCATGATTATGGTGGGAGAAAAACTATCCCTCATGACCGGGGGTCGGCCTAACAGTCCCAAGCTGCTGCCGGAAGATATCTGGGAGGATTTCCGGCAAAATCCTCCGTCGGAGACGATTCCGCGCATCAAAGGGTCCCACTGGAATGAATGGGCCCAAGCGATCAAAGGCAAGGGCCCGATGCCATTGTCCTCCTTTGACTACGGCGCCGAGTTAACAGAAATGGCACTGGTCGGCGTGCTGGCCCAACGGTTTAATACTCGCATTAATTGGGATGCCCAAAACATGCGCATAAGCAACCACCCCGAACTCAATTCATACGTTAAGGAACCGGTCCGCAAGGGCTGGGAATACGGCGAGGATATTTGATAATCGTTAGTGCAATTACAGAATTACGCTGGGAATTTTCTCCGATGGTTTCTCGAATCGAATTTCTTGCAAAACGCTGGTTATGTTTATGCCTGTGGCTGTCCTCCGTGCTGGTTTCGATTTGCGCCGAAGAGAAGATAAAAGTTCTGTTGCTCGATGGCCAAAACAATCATGATTGGGAACAGACAACACCGACACTTAAAAATGGCTTGGAATCCAGCGGACATTTTGAAGTGAGAGTGTCAACCGCGCCGTCCGTCTCACCCAAGTCCACAAACCCCGACCCGAGCAAATGGAAGGATTGGAATCCCGATTTTTCCTGGTGCGATGTGGTTCTAAGCAATTACAACGGAGAATCCTGGCCGGTGAAAGTCCGTACCGGCTTTGAAAAGTTTGTCCGCGAGGGTGGCGGTTTTGTCTCTGTCCACGCCGCTGACAACGCCTTCCCCGACTGGGTCGAATATAACAAAATGATCGGCGTCGGCGGATGGGAAGGACGAGATCTGGACTCCGGCCCTTGGGTGTTTGTAACTGATGGTGTAATAAAGCATGACACCACTACGGTCGGACGCGCAGGCGCTCATGGCAAACGGTGGTCGTTTGTAGTGGAAATTCTTGATAAGGAACATCCAATAACGAACGATTTACCACGCCATTGGAAACATATGGTGGACGAACTTTATAGCCGTCTAAGAGGACCGGCAGAAAACTTAACTGTCCTGGCCACGGCACCTTCAAAGCTAACTGCCAGAAATGAGCCCATGTTGATGACCATCCGTTATGGTGAAGGCCGTGTTTTCCACACTACTCTTGGCCATAATGTGGAAGCAATGAGTTGCGTCGGGTTTATCTTCACGCTTCAGAGAGGCACCGAATGGGCGGCCACCGGAAAAGTGTCGCGCACTGCCCACATTCCAAAAAACTTTCCCACCGAATTTAGCATTTCACAAATACCGTGTGTTAATTGATAGGGACCAGAATCACTTTTTCGAGGGGAATTTTTGTTGCTGTTTGGGGGTTTCGGAATTTTATTTCAAGAAACATTATCGTTTTCGGAATGCGGGAGTAGCTCAGTCGGATAGAGCAT
>JAJFLT010000042.1 GCA_021772555.1 Opitutales bacterium
CGCTTTGGGTAGGTTTCCGGTCGTCTCGTCCGGTATTCAAAATGGGTCGCCATCCTTCCGCTTCTATGCTGGTCGTGGCGACGGGTTCAATTCGATCCAGGCCTCGATGGTACCAAAACTTGAAGTCGAAGGGTTCGAACCCCTCCACAACGGGATGGCCGGTTTTTCTGCTCAGAAAATTAACCGGGCGCATGGATGCCGGCCGAATCGTGACTTTTCCACCGCCGGGAGCGAATTCACCTTTTGGCAGGTCGATGAATAGGACCATCGCACCCGAGCGAACGGCCTTTTCGAGCGTTTTCGCATGGGCTTCAAAAGCCGCAAAATGATCGATGAGAAAAACCGAGCTCGGAGTGGCATCATCGATGGTCGATTCCGTTATCGCGGGACCGAGGACTCGACTTATCTGGCTGAGAAGATCGCGATTTTCGAGGAGATCGACGACCGTCACAGACGCTGCTACAGGTGAGGGCGGAAAGGCGGTTAGCTCGATTACATCACTATCCACAACGCTCCCGTCACCCGCGACAAGAACCGCTTCCACCTGGACCGGTGTGCGCCGGGAAACTTCCGGCAGGGAAAAGTTGAAATGCCCCTGGAGATTTGGCTCGCTGGCCGGTGCCTGTGCCGTGGTTTCGCCCTCACAGAGGCTGGCCTCGCCCATTAGCGCGCGGTAAACGACGCGCAAACCTGCCGGGGTGGCATGGGGAAGGTCGTTGCAGACCCAAACCTCGATCCGGCAGGTCTCCCCGCCGCGAATGGTTTGCCGGTGGCATACGGCCTGCACGGCAATGGGCGTAAGAGCCTCACGGTAGGCAAAATAAGCGGGTTTTGGGCACCGCTCGCAATCCACGACCGCCTTCATCCAGCCCGACGGGAAAGCGTCGATACCAAGGTGAAGCGCGAAGGTAACCATACCGGATTGCCGACGAAAGGCTCTTGTCATGAGGCCGACCATTTCCGCCTGATGACTTTGGCTGGCCTCCACCCAATCCTCGATGTTGTCCTGTCGATCGAACCAAAGGTGATGCATAAACCCGGTTTGCGCTTCTTTGATGCGCGAAGGCGTCCATTTTCCGGGGGGGTCGCCCTCGGCGGGGAGCCAACTGCCCGGGTAGCGCCGCCGCATCAAAGACAGGTTGTCGATCCCCTCTGCGCCGAATTCGCCGCATCCATAACGCCAACCGCGTTTGACCGGTTGCCAATAACCGCGCATCAGCTTTCCGATCTGGAGGCCGTGCCCATTGTACCAACCGCAGTAGCAATGGTTGTCGGGCAGACCCGGGCTGGGCGGATCGTAATCCCCATCGACCGGTTTGATCACACGCTCGGGGTTGTGCAAGCGAACGATACTGTCGGCCATGGAAAACATCTCCCCCAATTCCGCTTTGGTGAGGTGCCGGTGGGATTTTTTATGCTGGGTTTCGGGAAATGGTTCATTGATATAGCTGACCACGATGCAACTCGGATGATTGCGGATCAGCTGCTCCATTTCGCCCGCCTGCCGCACCACCTCGAGGAGTTGAGGGCGGCGCACCATTCCGAATAGTGGGAGATCGGTCTGCACAAGCATCCCCAGGCGGTCGCAGGCATCGTAAATTTCCTGCTGTACCGGCCGTTGGGTAAACCGGATAAAATTCATGCGCGCGATCCGGTAAATGAGAATGTCATCGATCAACTGTTCGCGGTTGCCCTGCATGACGCACTGCTGCTCGTGCCCCATGGTGTTGGTCCCGCGCAGCCGAATGTGCCGGCCGTTAAGGGAAAAATTGCCTTTGGGTTCCTCCTCCGTGTCGCATTCGAAGCTGCGCATCCCGAAGGTGACGGCGCACGCATCAAGAAGCGCTCCCTCCGCATCTTTGAGCGAGAGTTGCATTTGGTAGAGCCAAGGTGTGTCGGGTTCCCAGGTGCGGTGTGGGTCGAGGGTAAAGGACCGCCGCATCGAGTTTCCGGTCAAACCAATCTCCGGCAATTCCCAGGGATCATCGGTGAAAACGGTTTCCTCAAAATTTTCGCCGTAAAGCGAGACTTCGCATTGGGCGGTGGTCACGTTTCGCCCTGTGTTTTGAATATCCGCCCACACCTCGAACCGGTTCTCGTCCGCCATGGGGCGGATAAAAACATCCGCCATAAAAACGGGCGCACGCGTTTCCAGAAAAACCTCTTGGTAAATTCCCATCCCGGGCGGGCAGTGGTGCCAGCCGAGCTCAGGGTCGTCCCAGCCGGGGCCGGAAGCCGCATAAATTTTGTCCCCTTCGCCTTCTCCGTGCCAGGAATCATTGCCGAGGCAGATGGCGTCATTTTTAACCACCACCGTCAGGATGTTTTCCGCGTTTGATACAAATTCACTGATGTTGAATTCGAACGGCGCGAAAAACCCTTCATGGGAACCCACAAACATCCCATTGAGGTATACTTCCGCGATATAATCAACCCCACGAAAACAGATAAAGAGCCGGGTTCCCGCCGATGGTAACGATTCAAGCGGAAGAGTCGTACGGTAAACGGCGGCGGCTCGGCCGATCGGTCCACCAAAGTGCGGGATCGTTACTTGGGTCCAGGTTCCCACTTCGGTTGTGGGCAGTTTCGGGTCCTCGATTTTATCGGACGGGATCTGTTGGTGATCCCATTGCCGCAAATAGGTGCGCTGCCGTGGATTTGAAATTTGTGGCGCATTCGACTGCAAAAAAGGCCGAAACCTCTCACGCTCGATTTCCAAAAAGCGATTAAGGTCCGCGGCGTTTGAACATTCCTCTCCGGCGGTTTCTGGAAAAGTCCCGGTGAAATTATCCTTTGGCAACTGCCGGGCTTCGGCCACCGGCGTCGGTTCTATGAGAGTGTCTCCTTGGAGTGATGGGGATTCCTCCGCCGCAATTTGGGCAAAGCGATCCTCTTTATTTTTTGCGTTTGAACTCATGTCGATTTGATACCTGCAGAATACAATTTCATTCTTTAAGTCGAGTTAAATTAACGTCTAATCAAGGAATCAAAGGCTTGTTTTCATCGACTGCGAAACTCCATGACAAGTATTTATCTTTTTGCGGTCGTTTATTTTTTAGGCTCTAGACTAGCATGGCGTATTCGTTGACTAATACATCCATTAAATTTCTGTTTCTATTGTTATACCTAAATTGGCATTCAGCTAGGTGTAGA
>JAJFLT010000411.1 GCA_021772555.1 Opitutales bacterium
ATTTATTATGCCCGGCTGGCGGATGCCTATCAGGCGGACGATGCCACAACTTTCAACACCGTCCTCTCAGCACTTGGAGATGAGCTCAAAGAACGGTCGGGAACCCATTATCGCTACGGAAAATCCGAATTTTTTTTAAACCAGTTTGAACCTTTCTACCTTAGCAGCCTTCTCTACGTATTGGTATTCCTGGTGGCGGCAGTTTCCTGGCTGTGCTGGCATCGGACCTTGAACCAGGCCGCTTACCGGCTTCTCCTGCTGGCATTTTCCGTGCAGACCATCGGGCTTTTGGCCCGCATGATTATTCAAAGCCGGCCACCGGTCACCAATCTGTACTCGTCCGCCGTTTTCGTCGGCCTCGTGGCCGTTCTCCTGAGCCTTATTCTGGAGCGTATTCATAGAAACGGTATCGGTTCCGCGGTGGCCGGAATGATCGGGTTTTCCACCCTCGTCATTGCCCATAATCTATCCCGTGGCGGTGACACCATGGAAATGATGCGCGCCGTGCTGGACTCCAATTTCTGGCTGGCCACTCATGTTGTCACTGTAACCATGGGCTATTCGGCGACCTACCTAGCTGGCGCCCTGGCCATCATCTATATCTTGCGGGGTTTGCTTACGCGGGGGCTGGACAAAACCACGGCCAAAGGATTGGAAGGCATGGTTTACGGCATCGTATGTTTCGCCCTCTTGTTCAGCTTTGTCGGAACGGTTTTGGGAGGGATTTGGGCCGATCAGTCCTGGGGCCGGTTCTGGGGCTGGGACCCGAAGGAAAACGGCGCCCTCATGATCGTCATCTGGAACGCCTTGCTGCTGCATTGTCGTTGGGGAAAGATAACCGGACCTCGCGGTATCATGTGCCTGGCCGTATTCGGCAATATCGTCACTAGCTGGTCCTGGTTCGGAACAAACATGCTGGGAGTTGGACTACATGCCTATGGTTTTATGGACAAGGCTACACTTTGGCTCTTACTTTTTGTCTGCAGCCAAATGGCCATTATCGGCGTCGGCCTTCTGCCCATACGCTTATGGCGCAGCCCGATTCCGGCCCGCTGAACAGTTTTTCAACTTCAGTCAGTCTTCAGCCGGACCGGAGAAGGATTGCTCCGCCAACCAACGCTCGGCTTCGATGGCAGCCTGGCAACCCGTTCCCGCGGCGGTAATGGCCTGCCGGTAAACATGGTCCACGCAATCGCCGGCAGCGTACACTCCCGCAATGGAAGTGCGCACCATGCTGTTGGGCTGAGGAACCAGATAACCGCTGTCATCCAGGTCTAAAACGCCTTCAAAGGGTTTTGTATTGGGTGTATGCCCGATGGCCAAAAATACTCCCTTGGCCGGCAGCTCGCCGGTCTCTTCCGTACCCACATTCCGAATGGCCACCCCGCGGGCTTTTCCCTCTTCATCGGCCAGGATTTCTTCCACCACGGTATTCCAAACCGGAAAAATCTTTTCGTGCCCGAGGGCTCGATCCGCCATTATTTTGGAGGCTCTTAATTCGTCCCGCCGATGGATAAGGCTGATTTTTGAACAAAAGCGCGTTAAAAAGAGTGCTTCCTCGCAGGCCGAATCGCCACCGCCGACGACCACCACGTCCATATCCCGGTAAAAAGCTCCATCACAGGTGGCGCAGGTAGTGACCCCCTTGCCGCCAAACATTTCCTGCTCTCCCGGAACTCCGATCAGGCGCGGTGAAGCCCCCGTGGAAATGATCACAACCCTCGCCTCATAGGTTTTGCTGGAGGAATAAAGCTTTTTTACCGGTCCGCTGAAATCCACTCTCTCAATCGAATCGAACTGCGTACGGGCGCCAAACCGTGCAGACTGTTTCCGCAGATTATCCATCAGGTTAAAACCGTCGATACCCTCCGGAAAACCGGGGAAATTCTCCACCTCCGAAGTAGTCGTTAACTGTCCGCCCGGTTGTCCGCCTTCCAGCACCAGCGGATTCAGATTGGCCCGGGCGGTATAAATGGCTGCGGTCAAACCTGCACAGCCGGTTCCAAGTATTATTACATTTTCCATCGATATTATTTAGCACAGGCAATCTTGCCATGAGCCAGGATTCAAACTAAATTTACGCGAAATTTTTTCTGCCATGCTCATCGATAGCCACTGCCACCTGGAATCCTTTTATCGAAAGGGAAACCTCGCCGATGTCCTGCAAAACGCCGCCGAGGCTGGTGTTGGACGGATCGTAACCATCGGCACCAGTGTGAAGGATTGGGAAATCTACCGACAATTGGCCGCCCAATACCGTTCAAAAATTTCCTATACCGTCGGGCTTCACCCCACCGATGTAGAGGATGACTGGGAGGAGCAACTGGACCGGGTGCCGGATTTTTTCGAGAACGAAAACCCACCGGTAGGCATTGGAGAAATCGGCCTCGACCATTTTCATTTGCCCAAGTCCCCGCAAGATGCGGAGGCAGTAAAATCACGCCAGATCCTTGTTTTTAAAAAACAACTGGAATTGGCTTCCAGTATGAATTGCCCTGTAGTTGTGCATTCTCGAAACTCCTTTCACGAATGTGTAAAAGTCATTGATGAAACGGACACTGACTGGTCTCAAATCGTCTTTCATTGTTTCGCCGATGGGCCCGAGGAAATACGTCTTCTCAATGAGCGGGGCGGGCGAGGGTCTTTCACCGGCATCGTTACTTATAAAAATGCCGAGTCCATCCGCGAAGCCCTTCTCGCCCAAGACATGGAACGATTGATGGTGGAAACGGATGCCCCCTATCTGGCGCCCGTTCCCATGCGCGGAAAACGCAACGAGTCGGCATATGTCCGCCATACGGCAGAATTTTGCGCCCGTCTGCTAAGCATGGAAGCGGCGGAATTTGCCCGGCAAACCACGGCCAATGCGGAGCGATTCTTCAATCTCCCCTGAACCATCAAGTTTATTAATATGCGAATAAATCTGGAGGGGAAAAAGCTACCGATTCTGGCCAGTCTCGCCCTGGCTTTCTGCATATTTATCTTACTTTTTTTTCAGGGCAAATCCGGCAACAACGAGGTGTTTTTTGCCTATCGATCGGAGAGTTTTAACGATGCCGTTCGTCAATACCTGATCGAGCGCCGGAGTTTCTTGGAAAAAGAAGGCTACTTTCCTCACGACGCATATTATTTCGACGAGATCCTGAAATTATTGAAACCCGGTTTGAAGGAGCTCAAAGGCGACGAAAAAGGCATCATTGCGGCCCGCATAACGGTCCTGGAAAACCTCAAGCCCTTGGTCGTTGAATACGAAAAAAACCTGCGGGCCGATGCGGAAAAAGATTTTGCCAGACTCGCCCAAACCTTGGACTCAGGCGAAATTGCGCAAAAAAGAATGTCTCTTGGGAATCTTTTGCAAAGCCATCTGGAGTTGGAGGGATTTGAGAAAAGCCTCAATGGTTTCTATGCCAGCGCGATGGATGAAAATGAAGTGGAGGGTTGGAAAATCGAGCGCGAACTCGGTTACACCGGCCTGTCATTTCTAGGTGAACTGAGGAACCACTGGCGAAAAATCATGCTGGCCAAACGGCAAAACTTTAATGTCCAGCTCGCCATGATATCCATACTAGAAGAAGATTGGGGTCTATGGAGCCTCGATCCGGAAACTGAGGAAATTGTATTTGCAAAAGAAACCGCCAATACGCGCGAATTCACAAATCTGGAAAACCAATGGATCGAACTGCAAAAAAGAGAAAAAGCGCTTTTTACCGAACTCCGGTTTTATTATTAGCGTAATTGGCAGTAAATCAGATCCGCCCCTCTTCGATGTCATAGACATCGAACCAGACGCGGACCACCTTGCCCGCGGGAATGACTTCGGGAATGTAGGTCTCTAGAAATTCCTGCAATTCGATCGGCATCTCGCTGATGCGTTTGTCACGCATGGTGTTGTTCCATTGAATGATCTCCAGCTGCTCATGTTCCCTGGCATGTTCCGTGATCCAATCGGCAACCTCTTCGTCCGTCGCCCCGGTGGCGACAAATGCCTTAAAATCTTCGGCCTTAATCTCGGTAAAAGACAAAAAGAAGTTATCCAGCGGGCAATCGAAATGATAGCCATCGTCCGTCCCGGCAATTACGGCGCGGCATTTGTCCAGCATACGACCAGCGATGACGTAGCCCCCCACCATTTCCCGCGGACTGCGGGGAAAGCCTTTCGATAAATCAAGTGCATTCAATTCTTTCGACATGGTGGTTTGTCTAACTGAAATCGGATCGGAAATAAAGCGCTAATTCATTCGGCCCGAATTCTGTTCGTAATTCTGGACTCGTTCCAAAATCCGACTAAGTTACGATCAGCGCCCATAATGATTATGAAAGAAGTCATCGTTGAAGCCGTTCGGCTCATGGAAAAGAACGAACCGTGCGTGGTCGCTACGGTCGTGCGAACCAAGGGAATGACCCCGCAAAAGGCTGGGGCCAAGCAATTGTTCCGCCTGGATGGAAGCAGTTTGGGAACCTTGGGCGGCGGGTGCGTCGAAGGCGATATCTGGCATGCCGCCAAGCAAATTCTCCGCACCCACGGCGAACCGCAATTCCGCGATTATTTGCTGAAAGAAGACATTGCGATCAAGGATGGCCTCGTTTGCGGCGGCACC
>JAJFLT010000412.1 GCA_021772555.1 Opitutales bacterium
CCATGCAAGAAGAATTTGAGATTCAGTAGTCATGCCTTGTTAAATTCGACACTCTCTTTCGATATTAATATTCCGAATACTATTCCGGCTACCACCGAATAAGTAGGCCCGACAAACCAACCGATTATCGGTATCATCATAATAATGAAACCAAAAAGGCCAAAGATTAACATACTCCCGATATTTTTCCGCATTAACACAATTGATTCTCTTGGAGTATAACCGCTTCTCTCCAAATAGGGATCTACATAGGCCACGCTGCTCAAAAATATCTGAAAAGGTATTAACATTAAACTAGATATTAAAATGCCGGCAACAGGGACTAAGCCAATAAACAGCCCTCCAACAAAAACTGCGACAGACGCTGAAATTGTAAAAGACGCCATCATCAATGGTCGCTTAATCGACTCAATAAACCCCCTATCAAATTCTTTCGAGTGACCATTTACTAATTCTTCAACTTTGACGGAAAGTTTATCTAAAAACGGCGCATAACAAACCATGACTAAACTCCTGAATGCGACGTAAAACGGCCCCATCTCAAAAACGATAATGAAGAGCATCAGCACTAGTCGGAACCACTCGGGCAGCTCGAAAAAAGTCGAAAGAAATTCATGTAGCCAGACACTGAGGATCGAGGAAAAAGCGAAACAAAGAACCACTAAAACGACGGCCAAAACCACCGACAATATGATCGGAACCAGTAAGTAGCGCCAATAGCCGAGCTTCCAAAGAATCTCATGGGCCTTCAAAAAGGAAAATTTTGCTTTTCCAATCATACTTATTTATTTCGGTAAAAGCCCCCTGAAATATGTCTGTATTATTACGCGAGAAGCCATGTTGGCATCACCTAAATCTTCGCTTGCTATCGACAAAGCCGAATAACCTCCCTCTCCCGGCGATATCTCTTCCCAATGCCCGATAAATCGATCATCGGTGCCGACCACCCATAGACCATTGTGTGGCTCTTCATTATTCCACGGCACAGGAAATTTTCCGTATTCCCTTAGTAATTCGCTGATGGCCTGAATCAACGCCGCCTCTGAAAACAAAGCTGAACCAAGATCGCTATTCCATCCCGTCTCCGGGAATCGAATTAAACACGATTTGAGTTTTGAAACACTGTCCATTTTTTATGGGGCTTGCCGAGACATCCGGTTCCGGCGACCCGATCAGACGCATGTTACCCAGCTCTCGAACCGTTTGGGACAGCCTTTTCCGGGACTGACAGACACGGACTGATTCCATCGGAAAATCCTATATCGAATAGCATGCCCTGTGATACCTCACCCGCCATTTTCTTTTCCGGCAAGTTCAGCACGAAAAGCGCTTGTTTCCCCTCGATTTCGTACGGGTTTGTCCGTTCTTGCTTAATCCCCGCAAGGATCGATCGCGAGTGATCACCAAAATCGACCGAAAGCTTCATTAGCTTTTTCGAATTCACCACCTCCACCACCGAGGTGATGGTTCCGACTCGAATATCAAGTTTTTCAAATTCTTCAAACGAGATGTTTTCTTTAATTACAGATGGTTTCATACGCCTATTGTAATCTCCAGTTGGGGCGAACATCGTAAATCAACGGCAGCCGTTTGCCCCCGTCTGTTGCCAAGAACAGTTAGAACCCTGTGTTCCAGCAATATTTTATGCCTCGGCCTTCGGCTACTGATCCTTACCTGCGTCGCTCGATGCGTTTTCCGTCTGCTGATCTGCTGGCGTTTCGTCCGGTTTCTTGTAATCACCGATGACACCTTTCAGTGGGCAGGCTTTGAATACCGGACACTTCTTGCAGCCGGATACTAAGGCAATGGGGCATATTGTCATTCTCAATTCCTCCTTATTCAGTGTATAGTTCGGAAAACCGCTTGATACGTTCTAACACAATACAGGCGGCATTGACGCAGCCCGTGCTTGGATACGATAAAATTTTAGACCAAATGTGCAAGAAAATAGGTAATTCCTTGGCAGAGAAGAGGATTTATCAATTTTCCGCATCAAGAATCCTTTACCGAACGGAGTAACACCCTTCAACCCGAAACATGACACCTACAATTTTCCTCCGTCCGTAAGTTACCGCACGGTGACAAAACATCGTCAAGATTCCCGGATTTTCATCACAAATGCCGCCTTCCGCCACCAAATAACGGTTAAATCGCGGCGAAAAGTATAAACCCGTTGACCCCTTCCGGTAGGTAGAGGATATTGAAAAAACTTGATGAGAAAGCACTACAAAATCGCATTGGGCGGAGATCATGGCGGATTTGAATTGAAGCAGGATCTGCTGGCCTACGCCCTGAGCAAGGGCCACCAGATTTGCGATTGCGGAACTCATGGGAAAAACCCGGTCGATTACCCGGATATCGCCAAAAAGGTCGCCGGGATGGTTGCTTCCGAGGACTGCGATTTTGGCGTTATCGTCGATGGCGCGGGCATTGGCTCGGCCATGGCGGCAAACAAAGTGCCGGGCATCCTGGCGGCGGCCTGTTACAACGAAGCCCTGGCCCGCAACTCCCGCCAGCACAACGGAGCCAATGTCCTCACCCTCGGTTCCGGGCAAACCAATTTATACGACGCCAAAAAAATACTGGACGCTTTTCTGGAAACCGATTGCACGGAGGAAAGGCACCTCCGGCGGGTGGGATTGATTCGCGATATCGAGAGAGGGAATTATTCGTCAGCCACTGCCATCGCAGATGCGGGCAGTCTCATGGGCGGGCAGGAAATTCATCCTCAGGACCTGGAGCGTATTTCCCGCCGCGTTCAGGAATTGGCCACGGGTGGAAGAGGCGGTGGAGGTTCATCGGCTCAGGCCAATGGAGCCGTCATAGGCCCGGACGAGATTGCCCAGACCATCGACCACACCATATTAAAACCGGAGGCCTCGCTGGGAGACGTGCAAAAACTTTGTGAAGAGGCCCGGCAATATAATTTTTACTCGGTCTGTGTGAACCCCACCTACGCCCGGCAGGCCAAGGCCGCCCTCGTAGGAACCGATGTCAAAGTCTGCTGCGTGGTGGGATTTCCCCTGGGCGCCAATCCGCCGGAAAACAAGGCCATGGAGGCGCGCCGGGCCATTCGCGAAGGGGCCAAGGAAATCGATATGGTGATCAACGTGGGCGCTATGAAAAGTGGGGACGAGGCATATGTTTTAAAGGACATTCGCGCCGTGGCCGAGGCTTGCCGCGATGGCAGCGCCTTGCTCAAGGTCATTTTGGAAACCAGTCTTTTAACGGACCGTGAAAAAGTCCGGGTTTGCGAGTTGGCTATGAAAGCCGGGGCCGATTTTGTGAAAACATCCACCGGGTTCGGCTCCGCTGGAGCCACCGCGGAAGATATCGCCCTGATGGCCAAAACGGTGGCCCCGAGGAAGCTTGGAGTAAAAGCTTCCGGGGGAGTGCGAACTTACGAAGACGCGGCCAAAATGATTCGGGCCGGAGCCACCCGCATCGGTGCCAGCAGCGGAATCAATATCGTCAAAAGAGCCATCGAATTGGCATCAAAATAGAGAAATCAAAAGAAAAAGGACTATACTAAAAATGGTTGAATTAAGGACCTACACTTTTCTGGACAGCCTGCAGCCGCAGTTTGCCTCGTTTATCGCCACTATTGCCGGGGGCTACCTGCCGGTTCCTGGCCAGGCTTCGCTTTTCATCGAAATATCGCCCGGCATGGAAATCAATCGGGTGACCGACATTGCCCTCAAGGCGACCGATGTGAGGCCCGGCATGATGATCGTCGAGCGGGTCTTTGGGATGCTGGAGGTCCACTCCCATTCCCAGGCCAATGTGCGCCAGGCCGGGGCGGCCATTTTGGACGCCCTCGATCTTAAGCCGGAAGATCGCATCAAGCCGCATGTTTCCACCAGCCAGTTGATCCGCAATATGTCCGATTACCACACCCAGTTGATCAACAAGACACGGCATGGAAACATGATACTACCCGGTCAAACCCTTTATATTATGGAAGTGGCCCCGGCCGGTTATGCCGCCATAGCGGCCAACGAGGCGGAAAAAGCGGCCAACATCAACATCCTCGAAGTTCGCACCTTCGGTTCATTCGGACGATTTTACCTCGGCGGCGACGAGGCCGACATGGAAGTCGGTTACAGAGCCGCCGAACAAGCCATTGCGGACATCGATGGCCGGGAAATGAAACGCTGACGTTATCGATTTCGATTTCAAAATTAATTAACCTTAGAAAAACAAAACCAACATATTGGAGTATAATAAAATGGCAGAAGCATTAGGAATGGTGGAAACAAGGTCGTTTGCCGCAGCCGTGGAGGCGGGTGACGCGATGGTCAAGGCTGCCAAGGTGGAACTCGTTGCATACGAGAAAACCGGTGGCGGCTACACAACGGTAATCGTCAGGGGTGATGTAGCCTCGGTTAAAGCATCCTGCGATGCCGGGCAAATTGCCGGCGCCCGGGTGGGAGAAGTTGTGGCCGTACACGTTATCCCGCGCCCGCACGCCAACATCGATCTGGTTCTGCCGCTGGGTCGCACTCCGCGGGCCGGAAGCAAAAAATAAACCCCAACTTTTCGGCCGCAGCGAGAGCCCGGGCGTCATGGATTATGGCCCCGGTCTCAACCTGTCCGGCTGGATAATTTGATATGAATCTTGGAAAAGTAGTCGGCACTCTGGTTGCCAGCCAAAAAGTTTCCAGTATGGATGGGCTCAAGCTCCTTCTGGTCAAGTACGTCGATAGTTCCGGCCAGGAAACGGGTGGCCAGGTGGTGGCCGCCGATGCGGTTGGGGCCGGGATCGAGGAATTTGTGCTGGTCGCCACCGGCAGTTCCGCCCGGCAAACAGACGCCACCGACAACCGGCCCTGCGACGCCGTCATCCTGGCCATCGTGGACAGTTGGGAAGTCGGCGGGGACATCGTTTACAAAAAATAAGTTTTTAGGAAATACTAAAATTACCCATGCGTTTAACGGATAACGAAATCGAAGCCATCGCCCAAAAAATTGTGGCCAAAACGCCTTCTTCCGGACGGCGGCCGATCGTGGTCGGCAATTGGAAGATGCACAAGACGCCCTCCGAGGGAGAGGCTTTGGTGCGGGAATTGGCCGCCTTGGTGGAAACCGCCGATTGCGAAATCGGCGTCGCACCCGCCTATCCCTGCCTGGGACAGGTGGGACGCGCGCTGGGCGGATCAAAGATTTCGCTTTGCGCCCAAAACGCCTACTGGGAAAAAGCGGGCGCTTTTACCGGAGAGGTCGCCATTGGCATGTTAACCGAACTCGGCGTTTCCCAAGTCATCATCGGCCACAGCGAACGACGGCAATTTTTCGGGGAAACCGATGAAACCGTCAACCTTCGCGCCAAAGCGGTTCTCGAGGCTGGATTGGTTCCCATTCTCTGCGTAGGGGAATCCCTCCAGGAAAGGGATTCCGGGTTAACCCACGCCGTCGTCGATCGCCAGGTCAGGGGCGGATTGGCGGATCTATCCGGCAGTCAGGTCGCCGGTATGGTGCTGGCCTATGAACCTGTTTGGGCCATCGGCACGGGTAAGGTGGCCACGGTGGAAGAAGCCCAGGAGGTCCATTCCGTCATTCGCCAACTACTCGCCGAGCTCCACGACGCGCCGACAGCCGGTGCCGTGCGAATCCAATACGGAGGCAGCGTGAAGCCGGACAACGCCGCCCAGCTCTTGGCCCAACCGGATATCGATGGAGCTCTGGTGGGCGGAGCGGCTTTAAAAGCGACTGATTTTGCCGCCATCTGTATGGCCGCCAAAGCGGAGTAGTTTTTTCAAAAAAAATATAATTTCGCGAATATCCTGCAGAAAGAAGTTTTAGGATGATACGATTGACCGACCAAGAAATTGAAGCCATCGCGGAAAAGATAGCCCGGAGCCAGCAGGTGTCTCCATCGGCAGGAATACCCGCCGGTCTCGTTCCCTCTTCTGTTGGTCAAAACATGGGCGTATTTCCCACCGTGGACGCGGCTGTGGCGGCGGCTAAAATCGCTCAATTATCATGGGTGGCCCTCCCGCTCGACAAACGGCGGCGGATCATCGCCGCCATTCGCGAAGTGATGCTGGCCAACGCCGCTCCCCTGGCCAAGGCGGCC
>JAJFLT010000413.1 GCA_021772555.1 Opitutales bacterium
GAGAAGTTTAAGTTTTTTCAGACCTTCGGTTATTTGGTGTTTAAGAATTTTTTTACCAAGGACGAATTGCGTTTGATCGAGGGCGAGTTCAAAAGCGAAATGAAGGCACAGTACGCTCATCGTCCCTTCGATGGTTCCAAACGCCAATGGACGTCCATGATGGACGAAAATACTCCCTTTTACGGTTCGTTGCTTGAGGATCAGCGGTTCATAAACATCGCCAAGAAACTATACGGTGACGACGTTTTGGGTATAAACACCGACGCGATTCGATACATCGGCGACACCCCCTGGCACCGCGACACCTACACCGTGCACCAGTACGGTGTAAAGTTTGCATTCTACCTGGACCCGGTGGACGTCGATTCCGGGGCTCTTCGCGTGATGCCCGGCACCCATAGGCTGCCCGACGACGCAGAGTTCACTGACGCTGTTAGATCCCACGCGATTGGAGACGTTCCCGCGACGGTGCTCGAGTCGGAACCCGGAGATTTGGTGGCTTTCGACATACGACTCTGGCATAGCTCATTAGGTGGAAGTGTGGGTCGACGGATGTCCACGGTTGTATATTACGCGAATCCGAAAAACGAAGCAGAACTGAAGGCTCTAAAGTATCTCGGAGAAAAAATGCCGGCCAGCAACGCCAGAAAGTTCGATTGCAAACGTAAGTTCCTCTATTCAAAAAACTGGGTTTCCAATCCTCATGACAGTACCAACCGGCTCTGGTGGATCGAACGCCTGCGGGAAGTCGGGTTCCTCAACGTGCCCGGGATGGTTGAGGGAAGCTGACCTGCGTCACCGATAGTAATTGGTCTGTTTACCGATCCTAAAATGTACGTTTTGATCTTGGGCAGCAGTGATTTGCATTGGATTGATACCAAGAGAATGGGCCTATGTGAATATCGGCGTTTTTGAGAAAAAAATATGATAGAATCAATCGAAGTCAAAGGAAAGCTGCTCCATGAGTGCGCGATGGAGGGTGAGCGGCGCAGCGATGACGTCTACCCGGCACACGCAAACGGGTGCCAATTGAGTGCCAACCGTTGGATGCTCATATACGCCACGCGGGGTTGGAGGAATACAGACGATGATCGCAGTATCATTTATCAGTTGCGGGCCGACCGGCCGGACGGCGAGATTCTCAAAGAGGGTCGGCTCAGACGATCGATCGATGACTGGGACGAAAAGGGAGACGGGAAAACGAGTATTCTCCAATTCGGACACCCGGGGGTATTTGGTTTACCCAAGGGAGCAACGATCAAGGGCCAACCCGCGCCACATGCCAATGTCTTCGTTGCCCGCTGGAGGAGGAATCGCTACGGCTACATCGATCCCAAAACCAGTATCGTCGAGCGTCTGGGGGTGGAGGTTTCTGGGCATCTGGACTTGGAAGAAATACAATTTTGCCTCAATAGCGCGGGGGACGACATAGAGATTCTCAGTCCGGTCAAACTATCGCGTGAGCTGGGCTATGAGAAAGGTCCTGAGATTTGTCGCCGTGGGGCATTTGTCTGGATAAACCAGAATATAACGCAATCCGTTCCCTACAACAACGAGGGGACGGAGTGGGTATGCGTTCACCATTTCCCTGGAGGACGTATTGCGGCAGTGAAATACCGTTTCAATCCTGGCTCAGGCCTCTACGAATGGATCGATACCGGCCCTCTCCTGCAGACCGACGGGTGGGAGCACATTGAAACGAGCATTGTGCGAGACCGAGACCGTTGGATTATTTGCACCCGCGCAAACTTGATCGCAGAGTTCAGGGGCGCCAACGCCTGGGTAACGTCCGAGGATCCGTTTGAGACGCTTTCTGAACCGGTCTTTACTCGGAACCGGGTAAACCAAACCCCGTTCACCCTCTACAATTGCCCCGACGGAGAAATTCGCATGTTCACCGGCGACCCTGAAGCCTCTCCCTACCAAAACGCCCGTAATCCACTATATTCGTGGCGCATCGACCCTGAAACATTTGAAGAGTCCGACAGACATGAGATTTTCGATAATATCCGCGAAGGGCTCTTTAAGCCTGAATCTACGCCAAAATCGGAGATGTGCAAACTCCTCCCGCATACCGGAGGGCGGGAACA
Organism: Opitutales bacterium; assembly: GCA_021772555.1. Classification (GTDB taxonomy): domain Bacteria; phylum Verrucomicrobiota; class Verrucomicrobiia; order Opitutales; family UBA2987; genus JAJFLU01. The sequence continues at coordinate 2,091 of JAJFLT010000413.1, forward strand.
GTTCCTTCTCTGGCGATGCCGGGTTATGAACCTTGCTCAATCCGGGCCCAAAGGACCTGCGATCACCCAGGAAATGAAGGGTCCACATGGGATCTATCATGCCCGTGTGAAATATGCTGAAGATCTGCCGGGACAGTGGGATATGGGCTGAACGACTGCACCGCAATAAGCCGACCGATTTTCACTATGGGAGATGAGATTTGTGAAAATAAAGTTACCAATCAAAAGCTTACGAGTTTTCAGCCGTGAAAAATCAAGTTTGGCACCATTACTTTAGCGAATTACGGGATTTTGCGATAAGGTTTCACCACTATTATTGTATCCATGCGTGGGTTAGGATTGGGGCGTTAATGCCTGAGTTCAAGAATGGAGAGCGCGAAGTGCTCGGAATTTCTTGAAACGATTTGTTAGCCATGAGACTAGTTTAATTTGTGATCTGATAATTACAAAGTTTCCATCAGATGCCCTTGGATCTTCTAGAAGTAAAAAGGAATTCTTAGTAAATGACTAATTCGGATTTTGGTTTTATGGTTTCTGTAGCAAGTCTTGCAATTTTTGGCATTCATCCCTTAGCAGAGAAAATATTTCGTCGGAATGAGGAACTCCATTGTCCATCCAAGCATTTCTGAGTGTACCTTCTCTTTTGTAGCCGCATTTCTCAGCAACTCTTATACTCCCAGCATTATCTGAACGGATCAACAACGTTATACGCAGCATGGTTGGATTTGTCTGATATAGATAGGCTGAAAACAGTTGCAAGGCTTCAGTCATATAACCTTTTCCCATATCTTTTTGTTGAAAAATCCGATATCCTGCCTCAGGCCCTTTGATATTCGGTGATGTTTTGAAGGAATCCAGTTCACCAATGATGTTTCCTTCTTTGTCAGTGATCAGGAGAAGTTTGTAATCATCTTTCCAAAAACCATTCTCACTAAATTTCTTTCGCATATTGCTTTCTGATTGCAGGTTTGCGGGCCAATATGGTGTCATATTGGATAAATCATTGATGATCTCAGAATATGCATCCAGATCACTTTCTTTGAACGTTCGTAAAATTATCTTTTTTCCGTGTATCATATTATTTCCAACTTAGTAGTGCTAACATATTGTAGGCAGCGTCCACGCAGCCCTTAATTGGGTACGATAAAATTTTTTCGAATTTTTACAAGTGGGTTTGTAATTCTTTGGCGGGGAAGAGGCTGTATCCGTTTTCAGTAATTAACCACCAATTTTTTAATGATGCGTTGACGTTGCCTAAAATGGTACAAAAAATTTAATTAGATGCGTAGATGCATCGTTTTGGTACATGTTGAGTTGCCCAATACAATGAGGTCTGAGCACTTTTGCATGGGAGGTTCGGGGGCTATGCTGGGGTGGTGCATGGGAGATATGCCGGCTATGAAAAGAGATTGAGTTGGCCGGTGTCTTTTTTGGTTTTCTCATTCTGCCGGGTCGGGCGAGATGGTTGACTTGAGCGAGGATTTCGATGGTGTTGTAGGGCTTTTGTGCTTTGGAGCGACCGACCTTTCCCATTACATGGTTGAAAATCTTCGCAATAATTCACCTTGATCGCAATAGGTCAATAGGGGTAGGACATGAGTTCCGGGTGTGCGGAGAAGATTGTGTTGCCCTATCAACACGCAGCCCTTCTGACGCCTGCGTGCCGTGAGATAGTCGAATGAGAGACCGATGCCCTTTAAAAAACTACCTGCCCAAAAAGATTTCTGGCCGCGTGCATCGGGCTCCATTGCCCTGTTAGCACTGGCACTTACCGCTTGCCTGCCGTCGGGCGAAAGTGGTCCCGTCGATTCCGGCCAGAAGGCCCACGACAAGTCGACGGACCAAAGGGTCGAAACCGCATCCACCGCGCCGCCAACCATCGACGCTGAAATTCTCGCCCAGAGGCGATTCACCGAGGCCCCTGAGCTCGCGGGGCAGGTTCAAGCCGGAGAACTGCCGCCGGTCTCCGAACGGTTACCGGAGTCCCCGCTGATCGTGGTGCCGATCGAAGAAATTGGCCGTTATGGCGGCACTATACGCCGCGCCCTGTTGAGTGATGTCTCCGGTTCGGGAATGATCCGCAATACGTTGAGCGAAAGCCTGATGGCCTTCGAGCGCCCCCTACCCCACAGCCAGAATCTCAATCTCGCAGAAAGCTATACCTTCCTCGACGGCGGCAGAAAATTGCGAATCAAACTTCGTAAAGGCGTCCGATGGTCGGACGGCGTCCCCTTTACGGTCGATGATATCCTCTTTTGGTATGAGGACATACTGAACGATGAAAATGCCCGCCAAGCGCCCTTTTTCCCGGACCGATGGAGGAGCGATGGGAAGCCGGTGGAGATGGAGAAAGAGGATGACCACACCCTCATTATCTCATCTGACGCCCCCTTGGGAGTCATTCTCAATACTCTCTGCCATGATGATATTGCCCTCCCCAAACACGTCCTTGCCCAATACCACCCAAGGTACAATCCGGATTCCGACTACGATCGCCTGCTGCGCTTTACGAGAAACAGCCGACTCGCTTACGAACCCGGAATCCCGCGCCTCTCCGCATGGGTGCCGTCCGAATGGGTGTTCGGACAGCGCGCCGTCTACAAGCGCAACCCGTATTACTGGAAGGTCGACACGGCGGGCAATCAGCTGCCTTACGCCGATACACTGGAAGTTTCGGTTATCCCGAACTCCAAGGTTATTCTTCTCAAGTTTCAAAATGGAGAAATCGACATTGCCAGCCACGGGAATTTTAAAAGTGAACTTCCCGCCATGATGGCTAAGGAACGAGATGGCGTTTTCAGGCTAAACAAGTCAACACCAACCCCTTTTGTCGTGATCTTCCCAAATTGGGACGCACACGAGCCAAAGATTCGCCGCGCCCTCCGTGACCAACGGGTACGCGTCGCGCTCTCTCATGCCATCAATCGCCCTGAGATCGGTGACATTGTATTTAATGGGCGGCTTATTCCGTCCGGGTTCAGCCTGAGCCCATCCAACCCCTACTACTCGGAAGAAGCATCGAAGATGTATTCCCAGTACGATCCGGAAAAAGCGCGGATGCTACTCAACGAAGCGGGATATACCGACTCTGACGGAGACGGCTTCCGCGAATTCGGAGATGGGTCTCTCTTCCAACTGACGTTGGATGTCTTGGGCTACGGCATGCTGCCCGACCTCAGTGAACTTGTGCTGGAGTATTGGGAAGCCGTCGGCGTTCGGGTTCATCTCAATATCGGCCTCGAAGAGATTGTCGTCCCGCGCCGTATCAACGGAGAGTTCGTCTTTACCCTTGGGAATGCGCCCGTCGACCCCCTGAACCAGGCCCACGAGTTCGCGATCACGGGGCCTTATCTTCCGGTTTGGCATCGAAATGCGGTTAAAGAGGGGCCCTCCTGGTTGCATGAAATGACCGCGTTGATCAAGAAGGCAAAAATGACGATGGACGCCGATATCCGTCAAAACGATTTGATCAGAGTCCAAAACATCATTGCAGAAAATATTCCCTTTATCTGCTTTGGCTTCGAAACTCGGGTCTGGGGCAGTAACCGCCGCCTTGGAAACGTTCCCCATCTAGTCAATAGCGAGGACCTCTATCGCGCCGTCAACCGGGCCGTGCCGCATGAACAGTTATTTATACGACAATGAATCGGGGAAGTCTCAAGGCTCGAAATGCCAGGTCTTCTCCGGTTCCTCACTGTAACGGATGACAGCATAGTATATGCCGTGCCTCTCCTTCCAATTTTCGGTGACAGGTGGAAGGCCGTGATGAACATGTGAGACGTTCATGGTCCGTACCCGCCAAACGACGTACTGTTCACGACCATCTGCGTAGGGAAGAAGTTTACACATATCCGCCCGGGGGACGGTTTCCTCGGGAAGAACTCCGCAATTCACATTGTCGAAGATTTCGCGGCGGTTACTCCCCTCGGCATTTTGTGGATCGATATCCCAGCAGTAGAGGGGATTGCGCGTGTGCCCGTAGGGTGACGCCTTGGGATCGCCGGTAAAAAGCCTCAGTATTCCATCGGCGCACCGATACTGGGTCGACGGAGCGGCACAAGGAGGGTTTGAAGACCATGAAGGGGATTGACTACCGCTAAAGGGATCGTCCGTGTGTATCAATACCACGCCGGGCTCCCAACCCCCATTTTCCCACATGTGCCTTTCCGACCCTATGATCCAACCGTTATCCATGCGCGAAACGCTCGCATATCCAAGTTTCCACTCCCTGATCACGGGACTGGTTTCCACCCATTCATAAAGGCCTGTCTTCGTATTGAACCGATGCTTCAAGGCCGCCGACCGGCTTGGGTTCTTGTCTTCAAAAATGCCCTCGTTGAAATTGTTGACGTCCACCCACTCGGTGGCCTCCTCGTTGAAGGGAACCGGTTGGACAAAAGTTTGGCTCATATTATGCAAGCCATCAGTGCTGCAGAACCGCTCGCCTTCCTCGTAACCCTTCTGACGCAGGGATCGGGTTTCCTGAAGAACTTCAATATCGTCCTCTTTTTCGTTGAGACGGAACTGGGTCCATTCCACATCCTGGGTCGGCCTCCAGAGCGTATTGTCCCGTTCCACAAATCCCGTTCGCCGGTTCAACCTGCCGGGCGACATGACCCGCCACTTCACGGCGAAAACGTTCGCATTGACGGCGGCCTTCCCTCTAATCACCGCCCCTTTCGGCACACCGAAGGCCACAGGTGATCCCTGCTGCCGAATCAGCGAGGAACCGTCTCCGAATGGGTCCCAGTCGTCGATCGACGATTTGAGCAGACCCTCTTTCAATAGAGCTCCGTCCGGTGTGTTCGCTCGAATCTGGTAGATTATGCTTTGATCATCGTCGCCGCAGCGCCAACCCCTTGTCGCGTAAACCAGGAGCCACCTGCTCCGGCTAACCGGTATCCCGTTTGGGTGGGCGGGAAAAATCCCATCCTTGCGGGTCTCCCCGGGTAGCCCGCATTCGGCAATCAGTCTTCCCTTATACTCTATGCTTTCTATCATCATTTTCCTGACGTAATGAAAGGATCGATCTGTGGTTGGAGCATTGGGAGAGCCCGCTGCGTAAGAGCCGGGCCTGTCTTATCGACTTGATCTACGCGAGTCAGGATAACGATGAGCTTGAGTAAATGGCAACGACAAAGTGCCTAGACCGCTTGATTTCTAATTACAATGAGGTAGATGTTCCTTGAGCACATTTTCAGGTGGACTTAATTCGCCATCTGGCTTGCAATAGCGAGCAACTAAACGGGAAATGGAAATATGATCTTAGGAAAAGGAAAATTTTGCTATAGATTCGTAGAAAATTGGGGAACAGGACCGGAAGGGCGTCCCTTTGGAGGGGTGCTTCCCTCCGTTGCCACCGATTCTCAGGACCGCGTTTATATCACCCGGCGCACACCGCCTGCGGTCCTTGTCTACGATCGTGAAGGTCGTTATCTGACGCAATGGGGAGAGGATATCTTCCATAAGCCCCACAGCGTTTGGATCAATGACCAGGAGGAAGTCTTTGTCACCGATACGGAAGATCACACTGTCCGCCTCCTAACGACCGACGGAAAATTGATTAGAACCTGGGGTACAGAAGGCGTGCCGGGAGCACCCGGGGAGCCGTTCAACCGGCCGACTTGGGCGATTCGCTCGTCGGCAGGCGATATCTTTGTCACCGACGGCTATGGCCAACATCAGGTACATCACTTTTCCGCTGACGGCGATCTCCTCCACTCGTGGGGATCGGAGGGCGCCGAACCCGGCCAGTTCAGCCTACCTCACGGTATTCGCGTGGATCCGCGGGGACGCGTTCTCGCTTTGGACAGGGATCCTAACCACCGCCTCCAGGTTTTCGATACCGGCGGTAACTTTATCGAACAGTGGACCGACCTCTATGGCCCCAATGATATCTGTATTGATGAGGACGAAATCGTCTACATCGCGGAGGGCGGGAGCCACTGCATCAGCCTCTGGACCCTGGATGGTGAACTATTGAACCGCTTGGGCTCCAAGGGAGATCGCCCTGGTCAGTTTGCCACCGGGCTTCACGGGATTTGGGTCGACTCGCACGGGGATATCTACGTCACCGAGGTCTTGGTGGACAGTCGCCTGCATAAGCTTGAGCGCATCTGATCTGAGTCTCCGGCGCAATTAATCTTTGCCAAGGAAGTTGTGTATCTGCTTTTACCGATGCGGCAGGAGATATTTAAAAAGCTTTAAATCCAGCTTTTAGGCATCTTCAAATCGGCCGGATTGGTCAGCGGTGGATGGGCGGCGATTTCATCCTCATTGATCTCCAACCCGAGCCCTGGAGCATCGCTTAGAGTCGCGTGCCCATCCTTCTGGCGTGGAAATCCATCGAAGACGGTAAAATACTGGTCCGAGTAAAACTCGGCATGATACTCCTGTATCTCGAAATTGACGATTGAAGCCGCCAGATGCATCTCGGCAATCGCCCCAACCGGTGAGCACACATTGTGTGGAGCGATCGTGACGTGCCGGGCCTCCGCGATGATGGCAATTTTTTTCAACTCGGTGATGCCTCCGGCGAGGGCGATGTCGGGCTGGAGGACATCTGCGGCGGCGGCTTCAACAATCTGCGCAAAGGGAAATTTGGTGTAAAGCCTTTCGCCGGTGGCGATCGGGATATTTACCCGGTTGCGAACCTGGGCGAGCTCGGAGATGTTTTCAGGAGCTACCGGTTCCTCGTAAAAATAGGGACGAAACTCCTCCATGCGAAGCCCGATCTGGACGGCCGCGGCAACATTAAACCGGGCGTGTGCTTCCAAAAGGATGTCGCAACCGGGGCCGACCGCTTCACGGACGGCGGCCATCCGGTCGCATGCGAGCTGCAATTCCGCGGTCGAAATCTGGTAATGGCTGAAACGCCCGAAGGGGTCGAATTTCAGAGCAGTATAGCCCATGGAGACGACTTTCTCCGCCTCCGCGGCGTTCTCCTCTGGAGTGCCCGGATTGGAGTACCACCCATTCGCGTAGACTCGGATCTGCTCTCTCTGTGCCCCCCCGAGTAACTGGTAGACAGGCCGTTTGAGAATTTTACCCTTCAAATCCCACAGGGCGATATCGATCCCCGAAAGGGCCGTTGTCTCCAACCGCCCACCGCGCATGCGGGTGTTGTGATAGATCGCCGACCAGTGCACCTCTGTGTCCAAAGGATCCTTCCCTAACAGGAATCGCTCCACAAAGGTTGTGGCGATCATTTTCACCTCCCCCTCGTGCGACAACGAACTGGCGTCCCCGAAGCCGATCAGTCCCGGCTCGTCCGTTTTCAGAACGACGACCAGCCAGTTACGCTTGGTGTTGTGGTGCTGGGCGGA
>JAJFLT010000414.1 GCA_021772555.1 Opitutales bacterium
AGAAACACCTGGTGGAAATGATCAAGGGCGCCATTATGCACAAAGGGTTTGCCTTTGTCGACGTCTTTAGCCCCTGCGTGACCTATAACAAAACCAATACCTACAAGTGGTTTGCGCCGCGAGTGAAGATCCTGGAAGACGAAGGGCACGACACCTCAGACTTCTACAAGGCAATGGAAAGAGGTTATGAATGGGGAGAAGAAATACCCATCGGACTTTTCTGGAAACGCGACGACCTGGCCTCTCTCGATCAATTGGAACCCGTTCTCGACGAGGGTGGGCCACTGGCTTATCGAAAACTTGGCGTGACCAAGGAACAGGCTGCCAAGCTTATCCAGGAGCTGCGTTGATTTAATCCTGACCTATGAGCCTTTGGAATTGAACACTCCGAAGGCTTTTTTATGGAATATAACGATTGAGGGCTCTTACCGGCTGCGTAATTTGGCCAACAGGTGGAGTATCTCAATGTAGAGCCAGATCAAAGTCACCAGCAACCCGAACGCTCCGTACCATTCCATGTATTTCGGGGCGCCGTTTTTCGCCCCCTCTTCAATAAAATCGAAATCCAGGACCAGGTTGAGGGCCGCAATAACGACGACAAACGCGCTGAACCCGATTCCGATCAACCCGCTCTCATGGATAAACGGCACACCCAAACCGAAGAAGCCGAGAACCATACTGGCCAGGTAAATCATCATTATCCCGCCGGTGGCTGCGACGACCCCCAACTTGAAATTTTCCGTCGCCTTGATCAACCCGCTCTTGTAAGCCATTAAGAGACTGAATAGAACGCCCATGGTCAAACCCACGGCCTGGAATACGATATCGGGGTATAGTTTTTCAAAAATCGCGGAAATTCCCCCCAGCACAAAGCCCTCCGCGAAAGCGTATAGTGGGGCCGTAACGGGAGCCCAGGTTTTCTTGAATACCGTAATGAGAGCAATGATAAAACCGCCTATGGCGCCACCCAAAATGAAAGGAATGATGCCGCCCGGATTGCCGCTGGTGGTAAAACGGTCCCATGTCCATACGGCCGGGATCAGGGCCAGGAATAAAAGGAATCCGGTTTTATTGACGGTTCCCTGGATAGTCATTATCGCGGCCGAATCCACTCTTTCCTGCAAAGTGAAAGTCTTGGCCGTCAGTGTCGGATTTCCTGTTCTCATCATAATGGCAATAGATTAAGGTCGTAACGAATTCCCCAACGGAAAGCCCTAATTAAAAGTATCTGCAGTCAAGCAGACAAACAATTTCGCACCCATACTGACGCGCTGGAAGGGTGGATCCAGTTGGCTGATCTTTGAATTTCAGCAAATTGCAGGAATCATGTCGATGTGGGACACGGGTGGAGTAGTGCCGCAGTTCATCCCCTATTCGTGCAATAGACTATACAGTTGCTCTGCCATCTTGTCCCCGATGCCATCAACTTTCCGGATCGATTCCAAGCTGGCCGTTTTCAGGTTTTCGATAGTTTCGAATTCAAGGTCGAGGGATCTTCTCCGTGCCGGTCCGAGCCCTTTTACATTATCGAGGAAAGCTTCTTTGATGCGGTTGCCCACCATTTCCACATTTTGGGGGAAAGGAGATTTCGAAATACTGGCGTAATTTCGGGAGGTCATGACGAGCCTCGCGGCCAGGGTTTTAATAATTTTTGCTCCGATATCCGGTGTTTTTTGAATGAATTTTATCAGATCGGGGCTGGATACATGAATAGCCTTAACTTGGCTCCTGGCGATGACCGTGGAAGACCTCGGCTCATTTAAAATTCCGCTTAGTTCGCCAAAAATCGTTCCTCTTTGGTCATAGGCACAAATAAGAACACCATCTTTAAACACTTCCAGTTTGCCTGAAAGAAGCACATAAAACCCGCTGCTGGATTCATCTTGCGTTATAAGAACGTTACCAGGTGGTACATCTAAAACTCGGTTCATGTTGGTAGGGAAAGTTGTTTTGCATGAATGTATTGGGAGAGAAGTTTTTAGACCTTTGGATGAACCAAAGTCTTATCCTAAAACAGTTTAAACTTCGGCGAAAATAGGGAATTATTTAAATAAATTTCCAAAAAGTGAAAAATACCGATTCGGGAACATACACGGAAAGGTTTCAATTCCTAACCATTCTGTGAAATCGGACGACTAAATGGCGCCAACCGGCTTTGAGCCAGAGCCAAGAATAACCTCGAAATGCGGCTCTTTCTCCTCACGCAGGACAATATTAACCTCCGCATTCACAAACCCGGCTTTGCAGAGAAACTGGTAAATCTGGTTTTCACTGAACCCCAGCCAGTAGTCGGCGTATAATTCTCGCGTCTTTTCAAAGCTGTGGTTTTTCAAATCGAGAATAATTACCCGACCGGTGGGTTTTAAAATTCGGAAGGCTTCATTGACGGCTCGCTGGGGATTGGGGGCGTGGTGAATGGATTGGCTGAGCAGGGCAATATCGCAGCTATCTTCATCGAGGGGAACATCTTCGATATCTCCCAATTTATAGTGGAGGTTTTTCAAGCCGTGTGAGCGGGCCAATTCGGTTCCGGCTTTCACCATGCGGGGAGAATTATCGATGCAGTAGATCATCTTGGCCCTGCGAGCCAGCATTTGAGCCAGTTCCCCCTCTCCCGAACCCAGGTCGGCCATGACCAGGGGGGGCGTTAAATGCAAAAGGAAATGACCGATGGCTTTCCATGAACGGCCCGGGCAATACTTTTTACCCAGACTCCCGGCCACATTGTTAAAATACTTTTCGGCGGTTTTGCGGCGTTTATCGAGAATGCGCTGCAAATTGTTTTCATCCTC
>JAJFLT010000415.1 GCA_021772555.1 Opitutales bacterium
AGTGCGTCATTATATTTTGAACGAGCAATTATTAAATCCGAATTATTGGATTTTTCTGGCGCTATGGATGATTTCAGTAGCGCAGTGGATAATTACCGAGAAGACCTCGTATCAGCCAAAAAAAAGATACATAATAAAATGGAGCAAAATTCTTTGCTTCTATTACGAGAAACAGATTTCAATTATAAATATAGAATATACAGATATCCTTATAGCCCAATAGATTGGCTTGTATTTTATGGCACAAGTGATCATAGAGTTGATCCAAATTTATACAATTCAAATCCCAATAATGATACCGAAAAATTACACACCCAACCGATACATTTATTCAGATCGCTCCAAAAAACATATATGCATCGGGGAGAATTGAAATTATTTTTAGGAGATACCGATGGTGCACTTGAAGATTTTTCTGAGGCATTCAGTGCAAACGAAAACAACATTAGCCTTGGTGTCTTTCACTACATGATAGGCAACTACGATTTGGCTTCCCAAAACTTGCAACCTAACGTCGAACAGAATCCTACCAATTATTATTCCAGGTTTTTTTTGTTCCTAGCTTTGTCGTATTTAGGCGAAGATCAAAAGGCAGGGCAATATCTGTCTTTTGCGAAGGAAAAAAAGAAAAAGGCAAAACGAGGTATTAGGAGCTTCCAAATTGCCGATTTTCTGCTCGGTAAAATCGACGATGCCACTTTTATCAATGCTGCCTATAATGATGATCCGTATATTCAACTTGAACAATTGTGCGAAGCTTACTTTTACGCCGCACAAGTTCACCTCATAAATGGAAACAAGATTCAGGCAAAGGAATATTTGCAAAAATGTACTGGAACCGGAATAAGCCATTATTACGAGTATATGGGAGCTACCATTCAACTAATTTATCAATTTAAATACGGTGGGGATCAACACCACAAACAAGAACCGCTAGAAACTCTTCCTCATTCGAACTAACAATTTGTTGCCTTTGGAACACGGAGCCATCAGCGCCCATCTTAGAACCCTGTGGTTAAGGATGCAAGACTTAGTACTAAAGAATGGAGTCCGCTATTTCGCTGATGGGTTTTCGGTGCAGTAGATTTCTGGGTAGGTTGCGTAGAAGGCGGCGCATTTGACGAGGTGTTCGATGGGGGCGCGGTCGTTGACGGTGTGGGCCACTTCTTCTTCCGCCGGTCCGAAGCCGACGCAGGGAATGCCAAACATTCCGGCGATGGAAACGGCGTTGGTGCTGAAAGTCCAGCGGCTGACGGTGGGTTCTTCGTTAAAGAGGCGTTTGTAGGTATCTGAGGCGGCCTGCACATGGGGATCGCTTTCGGGAAAGAGCCAGGTGGGGAAATAGCATTCGGTTTCATAAACGAGGCCGGTCCAGCTCGGTTTGGCATAGTTGTTCAATTTCACTTCGGCGCCTTCCACCCCGGCGCGGGCAATGGCCTGGCGGACTTCTTCCAGGGCGCTTTCCTTGGTTTCACCTTCGGTCACGCGGCGGTCGAGGTGGATGTAGGCCTGGTTGGGAACGGCGCACAGGCTGGGGGTTTTGCAATCCACATAGGAAACGGCGATGGTCCCTTTGCCGAGGAAATCGTTCTCCGTCAGGGTGTCGTTGAGTTTCTCGATTTCGGAAACGATTTTAGCGATTTTATAAACGGCGTTGTCTCCTTTGTGGGGCATCGAACCGTGGGCCGAGCGACCGAAAACGGTGACGCCGATTTCCATTCTGCCCCGGTGGCCGCGGAGGATTTTGGTGTTGGTGGAATCCGTCACGACAACGCATTCGGGACGAATTTTGCCTTCGTTGACGATGTATTGCCAGCAAAGCCCGTCGCAATCCTCCTCCTGCACGGTGAATGTCACCAAGAGGCTCCACTGGTCACTCTTGAGGTCGAGGTCCGCAATGATTTTTCCCGCATAGACCATGGCCGGAATGGCGCCTTCCTGGTCTCCCGCGCCACGCCCGTAAACAAAGCCATCCTCCACTTTTCCCTCGAAGGGATCGTGCTGCCATTCGGCGGGGTTTCCCACATCGACGGTATCGACATGGGCATCGACGGCGATGAGGCGCGGCCCGGTACCGATCTGCCCCAGTAGGTTGCCCATGGGATCGATCCAGATGCGGTCGAAAGCGCCCGTCTCTTCCATCTCCTGCTTGATGCGAGCAATGACTTTCTCCTCATTGGAACTGGTGGAAGGGATGGCCACCAAATCCCGTAAAAAGGAAACCATCTGCGTTTCGTAGTTTTTGGCCTGAGCCGTTATTTTTTCGTAATTTAGAGTTGTTTCATTCATAATTGTTTTGTCCTAAAAAATTAAGGTTGTTGAAGCTGGCGCTGGGCCAACTCCGTAAAAAGCAAATACACGACCTGAAACCAAACGCCTTATCGTAACGCGCTTTTTTCTTTCAATGGCAAGGTGTTGCGCGGTTTCTGGTCGAACTGGCAGAGGGCATTGGCAACCGCCCCGGCCGTCGGCACGAGCCCGATTTCACCCACCCCTTTGGCCCCATAGGGACCGTGAGGATCGGCCACTTCAACACCTTTGACGACGGTTCGCGGCATGAACTGCGGCTTGAGGACTCCGCAATCGACAAAGCGGGTCGATTTGAGAAAACCGTTTTCCATGGGCAATTCTTCAGTTAGAGCATAACCGAGGCCCATGTGGATGGCGCCCTCGATCTGACCTTCGAAAAGGATCGGGTTCATGATTTTTCCGGCGTCATGGGCGGCGTAAACGGTGTCGATCTTGCCGTTCTCGTCGAGGGTGACGACCTGGGTAGCGTAACCGTAGGAATAGTGGGTGACTTCCTCGCCTTTGTCGTTGGGTATGCCCGGCTTGGTGGTCCAATCGCAAATCCATTTGCCTCGATAAGATTTCCCTGCCAACCCGGCCAGGGAATGGCTTGCGAGATCTTTATTCAACTCGACACAGGCATTGATTACGGAATTGCCGATGAGGGAGGTGGCGCGGGAGGCGGTGGTCATCCCGCAAACCGTCTCATGGGCCGTATCGACGCGAACCGAAAGGATGTCCGGGTTGAGGCCCGTCTCCTGGCAAAAAGTCTGGATCGCCATGTTGTGTGCGCCCTGCCCCATCTCGGTCCATCCATGATAGATGATAATATTGTCTTCGGAAATGATATCGATTTGGCACTCGCCGGTGTCGGGCATGCCGTTGCCCACGCCGGTGTTTTTGATGCCACAGGCAATTCCGGCGTATTTGGCAGCGTAAAATTCGTCCTTCACGGCGAGGAGGGTTTCGCGCAGTCCGCAGCCGCTTTCGATTTTTTGCCCGGTAGCGGTGTAGGAGCCGTTACGGATGCAGTTGTCGTAACGAAATTGCCAGCGGTCGAACCCGCCTTTCGCGCAAAGCTCGTCGATGCAACGCTCCATGGCGAAGGCCACCTGGTTGACCCCAAAACCACGAAAAGCGCCGCAGGGGACATTGTTGGTGTAAACGGCCTTCGATTCGATTTCCACATTAGGCACGGAGTAGGCGCCGGTGGCATGACCAAGGCCGCGCTGGGCCACTTTCATGCCGACTGAGGCGTAGGCGCCGGTGTCGCATAAAATATCCGCCTTGAGCGCTGTGAGCATCCCGTCGGCATCGCAGCCGACCTCGTAATCCATGATAAACGGGTGCCGTTTGGGGTGCATGATGAGGGACTCCGTGCGGGTCAGCGTAAGTTTTACCGGCACTTTCAACAGGTAGGCAAAGAGCGCGACATGGCCCTGTATGATAAGGTCCTCCTTGCCACCGAAACCACCGCCGCATTGCACCTGGATAACATCGACGTTCTCCTGATCGAGCCCGAGTAGTTTGGCAATTTGCACGCGGTCATCGAAAACGCCTTGTCCCTGGGAATAAACCCGTACGCCGCTGTCGCCGTTGTTTCCATAAGGCTCCGCCAGACAGGCTTCCGGTTCCATGAAAGCGTGCTCCACGCGCTGCGTTAAATAACGTCCTTTGGTGGTGAAAGCGGCTTCGGATTGGGCCTGGGCAAAATCTCCACGATTGATTTGATCCGAATAGAGAAGGTTGCCTGAGATATGCACCTTGGGCGAATCAGGTTCGAGGGCCAGCACCATATCGGTAACCGGTTCGAGCACTTCATATTCCACTTTGATCAGCTCCACGGCGGCACGGGCGGTCTTTTCCGTGTCGGCGACCACACCGGCCAAAACATCGCCGATGTAGCGAGTCTCCTCACCGACTTTAATCATGATGGGCCAATCCTGAACGATGAGGCCTATGACGCGCTCTCCGGGAATGTCATCGGCTGTGAATACCCTGGCAACCCCATCGAGTTTTTCCGCTTCGGAAACGTCCATGGAAAGAACTTTGGCCCTCGGATGGTCACTCAATTTGAAGGCTCCGTAAAGCATACCGGGTCGTGTCATGTCATCGACATAAGGCCTTATTCCCAGAGTGGCCGTATCACACTCGTATTTGCGCAAGTTGCAGCCCACCTTGCCGGTGGTGTCGGCGCGCGGAACGGTGTCGTTCTCGCGGATGGCCCTGGCCGCTTCAATGACGGAATCGACGATTTTTACGTAACCGGTGCAGCGGCAAAGGTTTTTGTTCAAAGCCTTGATCACTTCCTGACGGTTGGGGTCGGGGTTTTTATCGAGCAGGGCCTTGGCTTGCATGACGAAACCGGGAATGCAAAAACCGCATTGGATACCACCCTTTTCCACAAACGCATCGGCGAAAGCTTCCTGCAACCGCTGGTCCATGCCTTCGATCGAGGTTACTTCCTTTCCCTCGACTTTTTTCATTTTGACGACACAGGCGAGAGCGCCCTTACCGTTTACCTGCACGGAGCAACAGCCGCAGGCGGCCTCGTCGTTGCAGCCTTTTTTGGGGGAAATGATTCCTGCTTGTTCCCGCAAGTATTCGAGCAGAGAGATTTCGGAATCCCCGCTGTATTCTATTTTATTTCCGTTTAATGTGAATTCCATGCCAGATGTCTCCTAAATTCCAATTCGTGATTGAATAAATTTTTTAGTGATAAATGAATCAATGTGCAAAGGGTCTCCTAAGAAGTTCCCAGTAAAAAATGGTTGGTGTAAGAGGCGGGCGCGGAGGCCAATCCTTGCATGAGGATTTTCATGATATAAAACGGGTTCATATCGACGGTAGAACCGTCCGACAATCCGGCCTCCGCCTCGCCTTCGACAAGACACCCTTCGGAATCGAGAATAAACCTTCCCTTGGGACCTTCGTAAGTAAACTGTTCCGTGGTTTCAGAATAATCGAGCGAATGTTCGACGCCCTCGATTCTTCCGCGCATGGCATGGGGCGACTCGAAATAAAATCCGTCCCATTTTGAATCGGTCTGGTAGGATTCCCGGTTGAAAAAGAAATTCGGTTTTTCGGCATAGGGACCGCCTTGTTCGGGGCAAAAGGTGTCGCAGTTACCGCATTCGTTGCAGAAGTCGGCCAGGATGGCGATTTGCGCTTTCTTCTTCAGTTGTATTTCGCCGCCCGAAACCGGTGAAAAGGCGCCGTCGCGGTAAATAAAATCCGTTTTGGCCAAATTCTGCTTGCCGATGGGAATGTTAAAGGTCGCCGCATTGGGGCAGACCGGCAGGCAGATATTACAAGTCAGGCAATCCCACAATTCCAGGCGAGAATCGATGGATTTGGGCATGGTTGAATTTTGGGTGTTGTGGTAACGGGTGTTTTCGACGAGCGCGGGAACGATGGATTGGGCGTTTTTATACCCAGCTTCTTCCAGTGTGAGGCTTGGGTCACCGGCTTTGGCCCGCAGAAACTCAGCTATATTTGAGGCACCCACTTCGTCCATTGCTTTGCCCAGGTTTTTTAAATACTGGGGCATGCGGGCGTAACCGCCTTTTTGCAATAAATCCGTGCATGTGGTGACCGGTCTCATATAACAGGCAGCTGCATCGACGAAGTTTTCCTTGTCGATGCCGGCCGAAAAAGAGATGTGCAGATGGTTACCCACTGCGGTTCGCATGTTATGCATCCCGTTCATGGCAATAACGTGCAGCGGGCGGCCAGAAAGATACATCACTTTGTCGGGCACTCCCGGCTCGATGTTGGTCATAACGGAGTCCGCGTGGCTGACAATCAGGGTGTTGGTGTATTTTGCGCCGACCTTTTTACCATGCTGTGCGCCAAATTCTTCCAGCCTCTGTATCAAGGGCACGGCATCCGCGAATGA
>JAJFLT010000416.1 GCA_021772555.1 Opitutales bacterium
TCGGAGGGCCAGGTGACAGATCTCAAAGACGGCGAATCCGTCACGATGAAAGGGTCAGCAAAGCAGCCCTATGTGCTCAAGAACACCGGGGGCGTCTACTCTTGCAGCTGCCCCGCCTGGCGCAACCAATCCCTCGGCATCGAGGCCCGCACCTGCAAACACCTCCGCAAGCTGCGCGGCGACGCCGCCGAACAGACCCGCATCGGCAACGCCGCTCCCCTGGCCAAGGCGGCCCACGATGAAACCGGGCTCGGGCGGTATGAAGACAAGGTCGTTAAAAATCGCCTGGTGACGGAAAAAACACCTGGAATCGAGGAGCTTCATCCCATCTCCTACACCGGCGATCATGGGCTCACCCTGCAGGAATCGGCCCCTTTTGGAGTGGTTGGCTCCATTACCCCGACGACCAACCCCACCTCCACTATCATTTGTAATTCAATTGGCATGATTGCGGCGGGAAACAGTGTTGCCTTCAACGTCCATCCCAATGCCAAGAACTGTTCCGCCCAAACCATTGTTCTATTTAACAAGACTGTCGTCAACGAAGGCGGGCCGGAAAACCTTGTCACTACTGTGGCCACTCCGACTATCCAGAGTGCGCAGGCGCTTATGTCGCATACGGATGTCCGGCTTGTTGTGGTTACGGGTGGGCCTGGAGTCGTCAAGGCGGCCCAGAAAAGCGGCAAGCGAGCCATTTGTGCCGGTCCCGGCAATCCTCCCGTAGTGGTCGATGAAACGGCCGATATTGCTAATGCCGCCAAATGCATCGTCTTGGGCGCATCGACCGATAACAATATCATTTGCACGGATGAGAAAGAGGTCGTCGTTGTTTCCACAGTGGCCGACCAATTAATGGAGGCCTTCCGGGACCGTCAGGATGCCTATGTCGTTACACACGAACAATTGTCCCAACTCGAAAAAGTAATTTTCACGGAGATGCGGGGGCCGAGGCAAAAAGCCAGGGTAAACCCTGCCTGGATCGGTAAGAACGCCAATGTCATCCTGCGGCAGATCGGTCTTGATTTGCCCGATTCCGTCCGGCTGGGCATTGTCGAAGTCAATGAAGACCATCCTCTTCTCTGGACCGAACAAATGATGCCGATCATGCCCGTTACACGGGTTCCCAACGCCGATTACGCCATCGATTTAGCCATCAAGATGGAAGGCGGTTGCCGGCACACCGCCGTTATGCACTCGAAAAACATCGACAACCTCAGCCGCATGGCGCGGGAATGCAATTGCAGTATTTTTATTAAAAACGGCCGCTCCCAGGCGGGTCTCGGTCTGGATGGCGAAGGCTTTGCCTCCTTTACCATCGCCAGTCCCACGGGTGAAGGATTAACCGGACCACGTTCATTCTCCCGTTGGCGCAGATGCACATTGGTGGACTCTTTCAGGATAACCTGAACCCGGTAGTGGTTCTCAATGAAAAAGCATCCCGCCATTGCCACTGTCGAATTTCAGGATATCGCCGTGGGCCTGCACACCACGGATGCCATGCTGAAAAGAGCGCCCATCGACCTCATTAAGTCGGGCACCATCAGTCGCGGGCGCTTTCTCACTCTGATTGCTGGCACCACCGCTTCCGTCGATGAATCCTACCACACCGGACTCACCCTGGGCGGCGACAACGTGGTCGACAGCGTACTGCTGGTGGATGTGCATTCAGTGGTACATGATGCCGTATTCGGCAAACGCACACCCTGTCTTCCTCTGGCCACGGCCATAATGGAAACCTACACCGTTTCCAGCAACATCAGGGCGGCCGAAATGGCCCTCAAGGGCACGGATGTGAGTCTCGTCGAAATTCGTTTGGGTGACAGTCTTTTATCGGGCAAAGGGCTCAGTATTTACCAGGGCCAACTCCATGAAATCGAATCGGCCATCGAAATCGCCTCAAACTACCTCACCGCCAGGAAGATCGAGTTTACAAATAAAATCATCGCTTCACCCCATGAAGGCCTGGTTGAGCAGATCAATTTCACGACTACTTTCAACAAGGCGAAATTCCTCGAACTGGAAGGCGAGGGGAATTACCTGCCCGGATTTGAAGCCCTCTCTGGCAGGTATTGAAATGTCATCATGAAATTGGGTCGCGTCATAGGAACTGTTGTTTGTTCGGTGCTTTACGAAGGCCTTGAAGGCGTTCCCATGCTATGGGTGCAGCCTTTGGACAAAACACTCCAACCGAAGGGGAAACCTCTCGTCGCGGCGGACCAGACAAAGGCCGCCGGTCCCGGTGAATTGGTAAATTTTGAGGGCGGCCGCGAAGCGGCTATGGCTCTGGATATCACCTTTGTGCCGGTCGATCACACCATTATCGGAATTATCGATGGGGTGAACACAATTAGTGGAGAGCAGGACGCATGATCATCGGCAATGTCATCGGGGAAGTCTATTCCACCATCAACCATCCGTTTTACGACGGTAAAAAATTGCTCATGGTGGAAACGACCGGCTTTTCGGGCCAACCGGATGGAGATTATGTTATAGCTATCGACTATGCTCAGGCCGGAGTGGGGGACCGCGTACTTATTTTGGACGAAGGCAATGGCGCCCGTCAAGTGGTTGACGATTCCACTGCACCGCTTCGCTCCGTCATTGTCGGCGTGGTGGACCATGTTGAAATTGGGGCCTGACCAGCCTGGTTTATTATCCAGTTGCGCACTCGCCGCCGGAGGCGAAATGAAATGCCTGCTGGCTGGATGCGATTTTGTGGCTCCGGTTGCCTTCCAGGGTCAATAGCGCTTCTTTAATGGGTAATCCGCCTCCAAAACCGGTCAGTGTTCCATCGCTGCCGATCACCCGATGGCAGGGCACGATAATGGCGATGGGGTTTTTACCGTTGGCCCCGCCCACTGCGCGGACCGCTTTGGGGTTCCCGATTTGCTCCGCCAATTGACCATAGGAAATCGTTCTTCCATAGGGAATTGAGCACAAAGCCTCCCAAACAGACATTTGAAAATCCGTTCCCTTTGGGGCCATTGGCAGATCGAATTGCTTCAAATCACCGGCAAAATAAGCTTCCAGTTGTTCCACCGATTGAGCAAATTGCGCATCATCTCGAACCCAGTCGGGATCAATTTTTTCCGGATGGGTGCCGTCCTGAAAGTTGAGCCCAGTCAGGTCCTTGCCGTTTCCAGTCAAGAGGAGTTTGCCAATAGGGCTTACGAAAATCGTGAAGTAGGTGAGTGAATCTGTTTTTTTCATTTTTAGTTTTCTGGTTTTGAAGAGTTTATTTGTTTTGCGATGCGAGGCTATTCCAAAGATACATGGCGGCATAGGCGCGCCAGGGGCGCCAGGGTTCCGACCATTTTTCAAGTTGTTTTTCCGTCACGGCGGTTCCACTAATTTTTTCGGCCGCTTGCAGCAGACCAAGATCGCCGGACGGAAAGGCATCGGTTTCTCCCATCGCCCGCATGGCGATATATTGTGAAGTCCAGCTACCGATACCCGACAGAGCGCACAACGATTCGGTGGCTTCCTCCAAAGCTGAGGCGGTTTTCAGTGAAAGCTCACCCTCACACACGGCGGAGGCCAGCCTGTTGATGGCAGCCGCCCTGGCTCTTACGAGTCCCAATCCGGTCAGATCGGCCTCTGCCAGAATCTCGGGAGTGGGGAACAAATAACGAATACCGCTCGCGCCGCTGGTCTCATCATTATTTAAAGGTTCACCCAGGCGGCTCACCAGGCGGCCGCACAGCGTCCTGGCCGCTTTGACGCTTACCTGCTGCCCGAGAATGGCACGGATGGAAATTTCAAATTCATCCCAGGCTCCGGGCACCCTCAACCCCGGGCTTTCTTTCACAAACTTGGTCAAAAACGAATCTTTTGCCAGAATCGCGCCGATGGTTGCCGGGTCCGCCCGGAGGTCGAAAATCCGTCGCACTTTTTCGACGACATGAATCAAGGAGCGTGAAAATTCACCAGGAATGGTTAAGCGCAAAAAATTCTTCTCTGGAACAAATAAAACCTCCAGAATTCCCGAAGCCGAACCGACTTTTATCGACCTCCGATAACTGTTTTCTGACACCGATTCCATTCCCGGCACGGCGCGGGTTTTTAGAAAATTTAATATCGAACGATGGTCGTAGGGCGGCCGGTAGAAGAGTTTCAGGTTGAGGCTGGTTTCGGTTTGTCCCTGCGCGGCGGCTTGCATTGGCGTGGTTCGCCGGAGCGAGGTCGGCGACCTGCCGTACATTTTGCGAAAGGCGTCGTTAAATCGGCGGATGCTGCCAAACCCCGAGCTGAAGGCGATTTCCGTCATGGACAGCTTCGTTTCGTCGATCAACTTTTTGGCGAATGCAATTCGCCGGTTCTGCGCTACCGCCATCGGTGATGCTCCGATATGTTCGACGAAAAGCCGCCGCAGGTGCCGCCTGCCGACATGCAGCCGAGCGGCCAGGCCATCCACCCCGCAATCGTCCATTATTCCCTCGGAAATGAGGCGCAGGGCCCGCGACACAATGGAAGAGGAGCCCAACCATTCCGGTGTGCCGGGTGAGGACTCCGGACGGCAGCGCAAACAAGGGCGAAAACCGGCACCTTCCGCGGCCGCCGCAGTGGAGTAAAATCTGACGTTTTCGGTTTTAGGAGTGATCGCGGGACAGATCGGCCGGCAATAGACGCCGGTGGTCAAAACCGCTGTGAAAAATCGCCCGTCAAAGCGAACATCCCGGCTTTTTAATGCGGTGTAGCACCAATTGTGTTCCAGTTTCATGGTCCGTATTATACAGAAATTTTGCCATTCAAGCTGGCCACTTTCGGACTTTATGATCGAATTTATTAAATTGACGAGAATTTTTCAGGCTACTCTGAGGATAGTCGAATTGCCTTTCTCATAAACCTGAATATTGTTAACTATCTTTGCGTGTCATAAGTGCTTATTTCTTAACGATGATTTTCCGGCCAGTGACAAATTATTCTAATTGCTGCTTCCAGTCCATTATGAGCCATTTGCGGTGGATTTTCTCTTTACTAGCTAACCGGTCCGCCCATACTGCCTTTTTCGATTTTCTGGAGAACTAGAACCTATCTCAAACTCATAGTGGCTCTCTGCATCGTTATCTGCGAATTTGAGATAGGTTCTATTCTACTTTTCAAAAAACTAAATCTGACTGAAATCATTAACCATGAGCAGAAATAAACCCATCATTCCACTCGAGACCCTCGTCAACGAATATGACAAGCTGGACAAAGTCCGGCTGTTTCTCGACCAATTTATCGATATCATGCTGAACCACCGGCAGAGCGGCCACCCTGGCGGTCCCCGCTCCAAAGTGCACCAGATGGTGGCCATGATGCTGACCGGTGCCATGCGGTGGGATGTTCGCAACCCTACTGCTCCGTTGGCCGACCGCTATGTGTTGGTGGCGGGACACTGTATACCTCTCGTTTATTCCGCCCTCGCGGTTGTCAACCATGCCATGAAATTGCGCCATGAGTGGACCGGGGATGATCGGTTCCAAATTCAAGGTGGACCGGACCGTATTTTGTTGCCCGAAGATTTATTGACGCTGAGGCGCAATAAAGGATTGCCGGGCCATGCTGAATTCGAGGGAAAAACCCTTTTCGTTAAGTTTAATACCGGTCCCTCCGGGCACGGAGCGCCGGCCGCGGCGGGAGAAGCCGTGGCTCTCAAACTTGCCGGTTGTGAAGAAGTCAATGTATTCACCATCGAAGGGGAGGGC
>JAJFLT010000417.1 GCA_021772555.1 Opitutales bacterium
GATCATCTCCCTCCTGTTGATCGCCGCCACCGTACTGGCCGTCACGAAGCGGTTGAAACTACCCTTCTCCGTCGTGCTCGTATTGGTCGGGATGGGCCTTGCCTGGCTGGCCAAATTTCATGATAAAGCCGAACAGCTCATCGCAGAGCTGGAAATTTCCCCCTCCCTCATCCTTTATGTTTTTCTGCCGACCTTGATTTTCGAGTCGGCCTACAATCTGGACGCGCGCCAGTTGCGTCAAAATCTGCGGCCCATTCTCACCCTGGCCATTCCCGGTCTGCTAATATCCACCTGCATCATTGGTATGCTGGTTGCTTTTGCCTCCGGTATACCCCTGCCCGCCGCTTTCCTCCTCGGAGCCATTCTCAGCGCCACCGATCCGGTCGCTGTCATCGCCCTCTTCAAAAAACTGGGGGCCCCATCCCGGCTGACGGTGCTGGTGGAGGGGGAAAGCCTGTTTAATGATGCCACTTCCATCGTGCTGTCCAAAATCATGATTGCCATCGTTCTGGCCGGCAGCGTTACCTCGGCCACTCTGGTTACCGGCGTGGGCAAGTTTTTCGTGGTCTTCTTCGGAGGACTGGCAGTGGGTTGGATCTTGGGTATGTTGACCGGTTACGTGCTGGGCAAAGTAGAATCGGATCACGATATCGAGATCACTTTGACCACCATTCTGGCCTATTTTTCCTTTATATTTGCCGAGGAAATTCTCCATGTCAGCGGTGTCATGGCAACGGTGGCGGCGGGCCTCGCTCTGGGCAGTTGGGGGCGTATCCGCATTTCTCCTTCCGTGCGCAGTTATCTCGAGCATTATTGGGAATACTTGGTTTTCGTGGCCACCGCCTTAATTTTCCTCATGGTTGGCATGAAGGTTGAAATTCAGGCCTTGTGGGAAAATGTGGATATGCTGGCCGTGGTCATTCTGGCTATGCTCGTTTCCCGAGCCGTCGTCATTTATGGCCTCATGCCTTTACTCCGGCGTATCCCCAACGAGGAGCCGGTCAGCATTGGTTATCAAACCGTTATGTATTGGGGTGGTTTGCGTGGGGCCATTGCCCTGGCCATCGTCCTCAGTCTTCCAGAATTTGCGCAGAGAGAAATATTCATCGTTGTGGTCATGGGCGCCGTCATTTTCACCCTTCTGGCCCAGGGGCTATCCATGGACATGCTGGTCAAAAAATTAGGGCTGGACCGCCCTCCCCTGCCCGACCGCCTGGGTCTCCTGGAAGGGAAATTGGCCGGTCAAAAAATGGCCTTGCGCAGAATCCCGGAGTTGCGCGAGGGCGGCCTTTACTCCGAACCCATCGCCAAAAAATTACAGCAAGTATGCGAGGAAGAAATCGATAAAGTTAGGAAAGCCCTGGCCAACCTGCGCGACAGCGAACTCGATCAAAAACAGGAATCTATCCTCCTCTACCTGCGAACATTCGCCGAAGAGCGGACGCTCTACACGGATATGTTCAATAAAGGCCATTTGAGCGAAAGAGCCCTACGTCAGCTTTTATCAATGCTTGTTCTGCAAATCGACTCTGTGCGTTCCACCGGAACCTGCCAACCGATTGAATCTCACAGCCTGCGCAGGAAACGGCTGCAGATATCCCTTTTCCGGTGGCTGCAAAAAATTCCCGGACTTTCAACCGCGGTGGAAGGCCTTCGTCTGGCTGCCATCTCGCAAACCTATGAACAGGAATGGGGTCACTACCAAGGGAGCACACGAGTCCTAGAATACCTGCAGGAACATGCCCATCGCGAAGTGACGGCCTCAACCATCATCAGGGACGTGCGCACCCAATACCTGAAAAAACGTGAAGCGGCCCGCCAGGAAATCGATGAGGTGGCCGAGCAATTCCCGGAATTCGTCCATACCATGCAGGAAAGGTTGGGCCGAAGGATGATACTCTTGAGTGAGGAGGAAACGGTTAAAGAACATGAGGATCATGGGCTCATTTCCTCATCCGTGGCCGAGCAAATGAAGGAACAAATCGCTCACAATCTGCGGGAACTTCGTGGGCAGGAGGTGGACACATTGATTGTTGGGCCGGAGGAGCTATTGCGCAAGGTGCCCTTTTTCCAAGACATACCAGAGGAGGAATTCGATGCTATTGCGAAACGAATGAAATCCCGATCGTTTGGGGGAAAGGAAAATATTATTCGTCAGGGCGAACCCGGTGCGGCCTTGTATTTAATCGCACGCGGCGTGGTTCGCGTTTCCAGGGAGGATAAAGGAGAATCCCAGGATTTGGGCACCCTTATGGCGGGTGATTTTTTTGGTGAAATGGCCCTGTTGCACGCGGAGCCCCGCACCGCCACCGTGCGCACCGTCACTCCATGCGCTCTCTACGAACTCCATCGCAACGACCTTAACGCCACCATCGAGACCCACCCATCCATCCGCCAGGCGCTGGAAAAAAGCGACCGGCAAAGGAAAGCCCAACAGACACACCCCGGATTTCCCATAAAACCCTCGTGATACGGACCGTAGAACCGGAAATCCTGGATACTTTGGGCGAAGAGGATCCGGCGGCTTTAAAAAACCGCCAGGATATTACCCGTTTCAATATCTTGATGGGCAACTTTCGCTGGTTTCGCCGAAACTTGCAAAAACATCTCCAGGCGGAAGACAAGATACTGGAAATCGGCGCCGGCGGCGG
>JAJFLT010000418.1 GCA_021772555.1 Opitutales bacterium
GATTTCCCTCACAATCCCGTCCCCGCCCCGATTCACTCCAAGCCCACCGGAACGAGCGCGAATCTCGAAACGGCGGAGCCTGACGGGGTAGCGATGCTCCAGAATCTCCGGGTCCGTTATGGCCGTGTTGGTCATGTGGGTATGCACCGCGGATGCACCGGATGACAGTTCCGTGGCCCCCGATCCACCGCAAATCGTTTCATAATAACTGAAGCTCTCGTTCCCGAAAACAAGATTGTTCATGGTTCCCTGGCTGGCCGCGGCAATCCCGAAAGCCAGCAGGAGCGTGTCCACAATTCTCTGACTGGTTTCCACATTGCCGCCTCCCACGGCGGGCGCTTTGGCGGCATCGTGGCCGAAGGCAGGGTTGAGGAAGCACTCCGGCAAAATTACCCGGACCGGTTCCAGTAATCCTTCGTTTAATGGAATTTTCTCCTCCAGCAGCAACCGCAGGACATAGACCAGGGCGCTATTGACGATGGCCGGTGTGGCATTCAAATTTCCCTGATGAACGGGCGAGGTCCCACTGAAATCAACGGTTAATGCACCAGCTTCATGGCTCAAAATAACTTCGATCACGTGTCCATCATCGAGCTCCTGGCGAGCTTGCAAATTGCCTTGGGAAAGAGAGGCCAGTTTTGATTTCATCAGGCGCGCCGCCCGTTCGCGCAATGCGCTCAGGTATTTCAAAACCGTTTCCGGTCCGTAATTTCTGGCCATTGATCGAAAAGACTCCGCCCCGCGTATATTGGCGGCCACCTGCGCTTTGATGTCGGCTAGATTGTCTTCCACAGCGCGGGTCGGCCAGGGTCCACTTTGCAGGAGCCGTTCGAGTTCCTCAAAATGCTCCCGGTTTCCCGTAAAGAGCTTAAAGGGCGCCAGGACAACCCCTTCTTCGGCCAGGTTGCGGGCCTCCGGGGGCATTGAACCGGGACGCGAGCCGCCGATTTCGGCATGATGGGCCCTGTTGGCGACAAACCCCAGCAACCGCGGGTCCTTTCCTCCATCATCCGCAAATACGGGTGTGATGAGGGTTACATCGGGGAGGTGCGAGCCGCCGAAAGCCGGATGGTTGGTCAAAATGATGTCACCCGGTGAGAATTCCATGCTTTTGGCCACTTCACGCACACAGAGCCCCAAAGCGCCTAGATGCACGGGAATATGGGGCGCATTGACCACCAGACGGCCTGCCGGATCGAGCAAACCGCAGGAGAAATCGAGCCGCTCCTTGATATTGGTGGAAAGAGCGGTGCGCCGTAGCTGGGAACCCATCTCCTCCACGATTTGACCAAAACGATGGGTAAAAAGCTCGCGCTGTACGACTTCCGGAAGATCGCCCGTGGCCGGTCCTTCATTCTCATCTCCTTTCTCCAGCAAAACAGACTGCGCGCCCCCCACAACGGATTTCCAGCCTCTTTCAACCACCAGCGTGCTGTAGTCGTCCGCGACGATGGCCGGTCCTTCAATAACCGAGCCGGGCGGCAAATCATTGCGGTTGAAAAATGGTAATTCCCCACCCCACCGGCTCGAATCGGCGGCAGCTGTTTTTATCGCGGGCTCAGGATGTTGAACGGATTCGGCGAAAGATTCGGAGCGGAATTCGGGCTCGGGGGTCCCCGCTACGACCTGAAGCGAAACCACTTCCATTTTCTTGGCCGATGGGAAATACCCGAATACCGAGCGATAACGTTCCTCAAACCGCTTGGAAAGATTGCCGCCTTTTTCCCAGGGCACCACAAGGGAGGATTCCTGACCCAGGAAACGCAGTCGCGCAAAACGATTCCTGACCACGAGATGGTCACGTTCGCAACCATCGCCCACCAACCGCTCAACAGCCTCGCTTTCGAGTTCCCCAAAAATAGTTTCCAGCTCTGCTCCAATTTCGGAATGAGGCCGCAACAATTGGCGCTCGGCAAAGGCATCAACCACGGCATGGCTGAGACCCCGAGCACTCAAAAGGCCCGCTTCATCTGGAAAAAGGATGCGCTCGATACCCAACCGTTCCGCCACCGCGCAAGCGTGCAAGCCGCCAGCCCCGCCAAAAGCAACCAAGGCGTATTCGCCCGGATCATAACCCTCCCGCAATGAAATGCGGCGAATGGCGTCGGCCATCCTCTCGTTGGCAATATCGAGGAAACCCTGCAGGATCTTCCTTCCGGCATCGGGTAGGGTGTGGCGACCGGGAAGTTCAGCCAATAGCTCCGCGAATCTCTTGGCGGCATCTTCTTCGTAAACAGGAATGCCGAATGAATCCAGATTCATCCGCCCCAGTAAAAGATGGACATCCGTCAAGGTAAGCGGTCCCCCAGCCCCGTAACAGGCGGGTCCGGGATTCGCTCCGGCGCTCTTCGGGCCAACAAAAAGTGCTGCGCCGTCAAAACCGCAAATCGATCCCCCGCCGGAAGCCACGGTCTCGATTGGCAAAGCAGGCGCCATCAGTTGGGCTCGGCCCACGCGGTGGCTTTCCCGGTATTCGAAGTCGCCGTCAAAGCGGGAAACATCGGCGCTGGTGCCGCCCATGTCGAAAGGTATGATTTTTTTCATACCGGCACGCTCACCGGCTGCCACCGCTCCCACCACGCCACCCGCCGGACCGCTCAACAAGCTGTCCTTGGCCCGGTAGCGATTTTTCGGAACGAGGCCGCCCGCGCTCGTCATAACGGTTAATGATCCCTCCGCCACGGACTTCTCCACCTGGTTTAGGTAACGCCCCATAAGAGGCCCAAGATAGGCATCGACGACGGCCGTTTGGGTACGTTCAAGGTATTTGATGAAGGGGGAAAGGTTTTCTGAACAAACCACATAGGCAAAACCTAAATCCAACAACAAATCCTGCAAAGCTTGCTCATGCGCCGGGTTTTTGAAGCTATTCATGAGAGAGACCGTGGCAGCCTGGCAACCGGCTTGCAAAGCCCGTTGCGCGGCAGTCTTCGCAGCCGCCAAGTCGATGTCTTTCAGGATCAATCCATCGGCTGCGATACGTTCATCGACTTCTTCTACACAATGGTAGAGCGGGGCCGGTTTTTTAATATTCAAGGCAAAGAGGTCGGGCCGCTTCTGGTCCCCGATGAGAAGAAGATCGCCAAACCCCCGCGTGACAAAGAGAGCCACTTTCGAGCCTTCTTCTTCCAACAAAGCATTGGTTCCCCGGGTGGTGCCCAGGCGCAAGGCCAAAGGCGGGAGGGGTTGGTTGCCGGGAGTGCCCGTCAGCATCCGGGCGCCAACTACGGGCGGTTCTTCCCCGGTGAAAAATTCCACCATGGTTCCGGTGGAAAACACTTCTCCAAGAATGCCGGAAAGTGTGACCTGACGCTTTTCCAAATCGCATTCGACAACTTCGAGACCGTGTTCCAATGAACCGGCCCTTCTCATTCGAAAACCAAGGAAAAAGTTTTTCGGCAAATTGGAGGAAAAATCCAGCAACAGCGTCTGGTCTCCATTACGACCATTAACCCGCACTCGCAATGCCCCGCTGGAGAGCACTTTGGCCCGCTCAATCCGGCCCTCCGGCGAAATCCCGAGGCAATCGGTAAAGGTTCCGCCCGTATCGACGGCAAGATTCCAGTAATTTTTCAACGGAGAACGCCAAGATAGATGCTTACACCGAAACCTCGGATACCCGCTTCGAGCGGCCCAGATTCATAATCGCCTCTCCCATTCTGCTCAAACGGCGGTCGTGGGTCAGGGCTTTGCCATGATAGGTTTTAAGAAGATCCCAAAACGCTTGTGAGTGGTCGAAATGGGTTAGATGAGCCAACTCATGCGCAATGACGTAATCATGCAATTCGGGCGGGAGAAGGATCAACCTCCAGTTAAGCGAAACCGTTTTCCGCCCTGAACAGGAACCCCAACGGGTGGATTGATCGCGCACCGAAACCCGCCCTACCTCGAGGTCCAGTTTTTCCGCCACACGATAGGTATGTTGTGGAATTACTTTGGAGGCAAAACGCCTCAGCAAATTAACAAGCTGCTCTTCCAACGGTTTTTTTGAATTCAAACTGAGATCCACCGTCCTTTTTTCCTCATTCCAAGAGATGGAAGGTTTCGAATCAGTGAAGCCGATTCTTAAATCCGCTTTGATTCCACAATAACTGAGGTGCGGCTTCTTTTGCAGATGGGGTAAGATCTCGGCGATTCTTTTAACTTTTGTTTCCAATTGCTGGCCAACCCAGTCGGCTTTCTCTCGCAGAAATTCGAGCGCCTGCTTTTCGCTGAACCCCATGGGCAGTGTGAGAAGCGCCTGCTTTTCGCGGTTCAAGCTCAAACGAAGATAACGGGAACGGCGGGAACGGCGCATGACGTAGGGAACCATGAGAACTCCCTCCTTTGTTTGCAAAGAGCAGAAATGGGGCTCTCTATTATTTATCGTCGGCACTTTCAATTTTTTCTATCAACCGATTGGTGTAACGCCGCAGGGCCGATTCGGGGTCGATTTTGGCCAACCGGCAGGCCGCCGCCAATTCAAACAACATGGCTCCGGCCAACCCTTCGTTCAATGGCTCCGCCAAAGTTTTCAGCTTGGAGGAATTCAATAGACTATCATCCGTAAGACCGTTTTTGCCCATTTTCTTGAATACGTCACGGGCATAGAGAAGAGCGGGCAACCGAGGCGGAATCCCTCCAAAAATCGAATCCGGTTTACCGTTATTGTTCTTTTCAGTCGCTTTGATCGCTTCCCACCGGCTGAGGGCTTCCTCGGGATTTCCGGCTTTGGCGTCGCCGAATACATGGGGGTGCCTGCGAATCAACTTGTCATTGACCTCCCCTGCAACCCGGGCGAAATCGAAATGGCCGGACTCCTCGGCCAATTGGGCATGCATCACCACTTGCAAAAGCACATCCCCAAGTTCTTCCAGCATGTGCGCCGTATCCTTCCGGTCAATGGTGTCGAGTAATTCGACGCATTCCTCGATCAGGCAATCGGCCAGGGATTGGTGGGTTTGCGCGCGATCCCAGGGGCACCCATCGGGCGCCCGCAACCGGGCCACGGTTTTTCTTAATTCTTGAATGCTGTCAGGGGTAGCTGTCATTGTGGCTCGCTTTTAGAGAATCTCGGTTATTATTTTATCACAGAAGTTACCGCCGCCTGCAAATCACAATTTCGCACAATGGACAAACTCGATGAAATTATGGCCTGGAAAAGGCGGGAGATCGCCGACCATATCCGGCCGGTTCACGCGGAGGAATTGGCACGGCAAGCCCGAAATGTCAAAAAAGGCCGATCCTTTAGAGAATCATTGGCCGATCCCGGCCAACTAAGCCTGATCGCCGAAATCAAACGCAGGTCCCCATCGGCCGGGAATATTGCAGGAGACGCCGCCGCTCAGGAGAGAGCCCGCATCTATTACAATGCCAGCGTCGATGCCATTTCCGTTCTGACCGATGAAAAATATTTTTCCGGAACATTGAGGGATTTGTGGGAAGTGAGCGAATTCCTGCAATGGCGGGAAGACGCGCCACCGATCCTGCGCAAGGATTTCATGGTCCATCCCATTCAAGTCCTGGAGGCGGCCGAAGCCGGGGCGAAAGCTATCTTGATCATCGTGCGAGCCCTCTCCAACGAGGAAATCAGTCAACTTTATGAGGCCGCCAACCTGGCCGCACTGGACAGCCTGTTTGAAGTCCACAACCAGGACGAGTTGGCCGTTGCCCTTCAGGCGGGGGCGAAAATAATCGGCGTCAACAACCGCAACCTGGCCGATTTTACCACCGATCTTTCCATCTCGGAAAACTTGCTACCCATGGTCCCAGCGGGAATCGTAAAAATCAGCGAAAGCGGGATATTTAACCTGGACGATGCCTGGCACGCTCGCGATGCCGGAGCCGATGCCGTTTTAATCGGGCAAGCGCTCATGGAGTTGGACGACCCCGAACCTTTTATTAGGGAATTGCACGATCTGCCCTGAAATCGGCCCCGGGAGGGAAGTTTCACCCATGCCTTCAAAGCCATTAACTCCCCGCCGGACAAAGGAAATCCTGCAAAAACTGCAGCATAGGCCTCAAAAAAGGCTGGGACAAAATTTCCTCATCGACGGTAATATCGTGCATAAATCCTGTCGCTTGGCCGATCTGCAACCGGAGGAGACAATCATCGAAATCGGACCCGGTCTGGGCACCTTGACGCAAGCTCTTTTAAAGGCCGGAG
>JAJFLT010000419.1 GCA_021772555.1 Opitutales bacterium
AGCGGGCTTCGCTCCACACGGCAAAGAGAGCATGTATTTGGTGTTCTACTGGACCAGCGGGATCACCCTACGGCGGACGAAGTTTATGCCCGAGCGAAAACGGAAATGCCCAGTATTTCTCTGGCCACCGTATATAACTGCCTGGAAACCCTGGTGGAGTGCGATTTGGTTCGGCAGGTTAATTTCGAGCGGGAACCCTCCCGCTTTTGCCCCAATTTGGCCGAGCACGCC
Organism: Opitutales bacterium; assembly: GCA_021772555.1. GTDB lineage: Bacteria > Verrucomicrobiota > Verrucomicrobiia > Opitutales > UBA2987 > JAJFLU01. Next base: position 232 of record JAJFLT010000419.1, read on the forward strand.
CATTTTTACGACGAAAGTAGTGGCCGTGTATTCGACATCGATCTTCCCAACGAATTTTTCAGTAAATTAAAAGCGATCCTCCCTTCCCAATACGAGGCAAATTCAATCGAACTCAGTTTTCGGGGAAGAAAACCCGCCAATTGAAAAATGAGGCATTGACTGGCTTTTTGTTAATATTGCAATTAATTGATATTCAATGAATTCACTCGAAATAAAAAATTTAAAGATCCATGTGGAGGGCAAAGCGATTGTAAAGGATCTTTCCCTCAGCGTCCCCAAGGGCGAGGTGCATGCCTTAATGGGCCCCAACGGGTCGGGCAAAAGCACACTAGCCAAAGCTCTGGCCGGCCATGAGGATTACGAAATTGTGGCCGGTGAAGCCACAATGGATGGTCAAAGCATCCTCGAAATGGAGACGGATGAAATCGCCCGGGCCGGACTCTTTCTGGCTTTTCAGTATCCCAGTGAGATTCCCGGGGTCAGCATCGCCAATTTCATAAGGGCGGCCCTCACCGCGCGTTTGGATGAAAATGAGGAACTTGAAGCGGCCCGCTATTATCGGCGCCTTTACGAAAAAATGGACCTGCTAAAAATCGATCGCAAATTTACCGCCCGTTCGATTAATGAAGGTTTTTCCGGGGGTGAGAAAAAGCGATGTGAAATTCTTCAGATGGCCATGCTCCAGCCTCTTTATGCCATCATGGACGAGACCGACAGCGGGCTCGACATCGATGCGCTAAAAGTGGTTTCTCAGGGCGTCAATTCTATGCGGGGTCCCGATCTCGGCATTTTGCTCATCACTCATTACCAGCGGCTGTTGGATTATATCGTGCCGGACAAGGTGCATGTCATGTGGGATGGCCGGATTGTCCGCAGTGGCGGTAAGGAGCTGGCTCTCGAGCTGGAAGAAAAAGGATACGACTGGGTCAAGGAGGAAGTCGTCTCCGTTTAATTGAAGCTATTTTGGGGCTGGATCTGGACTTGAGCATACTCACTTTTTACTTTTATTAAAAATGCCTGTAACCATAGAAAAAGAACCTGCCAATCGTTCCATCGACATCGATAGGGAGGTTGGCAATTTCAAATACAAGGAAGATTATTCCTTCGATGCCGGGACGGGGCTGAGCGAAGAAACCATCCATTACATTTCCGGCGTCAAAAAGGAGGACGAATGGATCCGTGATTTTCGACTCAAAGCCCTGAAAGTATTTGCAGGCAAACCTACTCCCACCCATTGGGCTTCCAAAGACCTCGAGAACATCGATTTCTCCAAAATTCGCTATTACCTGGCTAAAGGGCAGCAGCCCAGTCGCACTTGGGATGAAGTGCCGGATGATGTCAAGGAGACCTTCGAGCGCCTCGGTATCCCGGAGCAGGAGCGCAAGTTTTTAGCTGGAGTGGAGGCGCAGTTCGACAGCGAGGCAGCATATTCCAACATGAAAGAAAAGCTGGCCGAGCAAGGTGTTATTTTTGTCGGCTCCACAGAGGGATTGAAGGAACACCCGGAAATCTTTCGCAAATTCTTCGGTAAAGTTATTCCCACCGGGGACAACAAATACAGTGCCCTCAACAGCGCAGTGTTCAGCGGTGGCAGCTTTATTTATGTGCCTCCAGGTGTGCATGTAAAACAACCGCTGCAAGCCTATTTCCGCATCAATGCAGAGAATTTCGGGCAATTCGAGCGCACCCTCATCATCGCCGATGAAGGCTCGGAAGTCACCTATATGGAAGGCTGCACCGCTCCCAAGTTTGAAACCACTACTCTGCACAGCGCGGTGGTCGAGCTGGTCGCCCTCAAAGGCGCCCGTATCCAGTACATCACGGTGCAGAACTGGTCGGAAAATGTTTTCAACCTTGTCACCAAACGCGGGATGGCCATGGAAGACGCCACCATTAAGTGGATCGACTGCAATATCGGGAGCCGTCTGACCATGAAATATCCCGGTGTCATCCTCAAGGGCCGTGGAGCCAGGGGCGAGGTATTGTCCATCGCCCTGGCCGGCGACGGTCAACATCAGGACACTGGCGCCAAAATGATCCATGCGGCCGATGATACGACCAGCAACATTATCGCCAAAAGCATCAGCGTGGGGGAAGGCCGTTCCTCTTACCGCGGTCTGGTGCAAATACCAAAGCACCTCAAAAACTGTAAAAACAACACCGAATGCGACGCTCTTTTGATCAACACCAACAGCCGCACCGATACCTATCCCGCTATTAATGTGCGAGGCAACGGTAACTCCGTCCAGCACGAAGCCAGCGTATCCAAAGTCAGCTCTGAGCAGATTTTTTATATGCAGCAACGTGGGTTGAGCGAAGCGCAGGCCATGAGCCTTGCCGTCAACGGCTTCGTCAATGATCTCATCCGCGAATTTCCCATGGAATACAGTGTCGAACTGAAGCGGCTGATCGACCTTCAGATGGAAGGCTCCGTCGGTTGAAACTTTAAACGAATAACAACGCTAGATTTTTTATAAAATGGCCAACGCCACTCTATTGGAAAGAGAAACTCCCGCCTCGGGAATAAGCCTTGCCTCTGCCGAAGTGTTTCAAAATCACCTCGCGCAATGGGACGACAAGGCGCCTGATTGGCTGAAAACCATGAAAACCTCTGCTTGGGAACGGTTTTCAGACTTACCCATGCCCACCCCGCGGATGGAACCCTGGCGGTTTGCCAGAACCGGCAACCTGCATCTGGACGGTTATCGCCTGGCTTCTCCCATTAAGGATTTGAAAAGGGACTTACTCCTCGAACAATCGCATATATTCGAGTCCTTTGCCGGGAAAATGGTGTTTGCGGACGACCAGATCATTGAGCATCGTGAAACCACGAGAGAGCAGCAAGAAGCGGGACTCATCTGGTCGCCACTGTCCGTCGCCCTGCAGGAACACAGTGCCCTTCTGCGCAAATTTTTCCTCACTTTCACGCCCGATCTCGGTTCGGAAAAATTCCAGGCCCTTCATGCCGCGCTCCTCACCAACGGCACCTTTTTATACGTCCCCGCAGGAATGGAGGTATCTTTGCCCTTTGTCGCCTATCATGAGGCTTACGGTCAGAATACGGCCCTATTTCCTCACACTTTGGTTATTGCCGACACCGGAGCAAAAGTCCACCTGGTGGACATTTTCCAAAGCGCCGGCAGCGCAACCCGCAACTTCGCCTGTGGCATGACCAGTATTTTTGCCGGCGCGGGTGCGCAGGTATCCTACCAGGCAATCCAGGAATGGAACCTGGAAACGCTGTCATTTCATCTCAACACCGTATCCGCGGAAAGAGATGCCGATGT
>JAJFLT010000420.1 GCA_021772555.1 Opitutales bacterium
CAACGATGCCACCGGCGTATCCACCCCGGGAGCCAATGGGACACAAATTACACAGCAATACTCCGTTGAAACGGGGGCCGATTCCAGCGTAATCCTGCTTTTTACAAGTGGTTCCAGCGTTACGGTGACGGAAAACAGCAAGCTGCAGGTGGCCCAGTTCACGCAGGAAGCCCACACCGAAACGCGTCTCGTAAGCAACCTGCGGCGCGAGCCCAGCGTATCGACCACCCGCCTTAAACTCGATTATGGTAAAGTTATCGGGAGCACCAAAAGACTCCAGGCTCGCTCCATCTATGAAGTCGAAACCCCGGTCGGTATAGCCGGAATTCGTGGAACGGACTGGGTTGTCGCCCTGCAGCGTGTCGCCGACTTAATTACCGCATTAATCGGTGTCAGCACTGGAGAGGTTGTCTTTACACCCTTCGGAGCAGGAGGTACTATCCAGGTTCCCTCAAGCGTTGGCGAAGACTCTCAATTAACCGTTACCGTGACGACCGACGAGACGACGGGAGAAGTAACCGGAGTCGCCATATCGGGTGTGCAAAACCTGGACGTGGGTACTGCAAATGATGTTGAAGCGGCTGTCCTAATTGCCGATGCGGAAATCGATGATCTCGAAATCTTGGTGCTTACACCGGTTATCGTCGTCCCCCCGACAACAACACCCCCCACACCACCGACCACACCGCCGCCACTGGAAAACCCGGTTGATCCCAACCCAACCAATACACTGGGAGATACTTAATTTTCTCATCTTCCTCCCCATAAAGGACGAAGGGGTAAACAAAAGTGGAGCCTTCGGGTATGTGCGGGGACGATCCAGGAACTATAATGGTTTGGCGATCGAGTGGACCTGCTGAGCTCTGAAAAGTCTTTTTTGTTGTTCGCGGGCAAACAAATCTCTTACATAGCAGGTCCCGCCTTGGCGGGGCAGAATCTATGTTAAAAGGTTGGTCAGATTTTTTAAAGCGATTGCTGTTCATTTTGCCCATTCCGGCGATCTGGCTTCTCTTATGGCATTTCGGATTCCTCCATTTTCTGGAAAACAAAGCCATGGACTGGCGCTTCCGGGTGCGGGGGGAAATCGACGCACCGGTCAAGCTCATCTATGTCGATCTAGATGCGGAAGCACATCGAGATTATACGGGTGAGAAACCCTGGCCCAGGTCGGAATTCGGTAAAATTGCCGAAATACTTTTATATTACGGTAAAGCCAAGGCCATAGGTTTTGACCTCGTGATGTCAAAATATGCCGCCTCTATTATGGTTCCAAAAGAGTTGGTCGATCTGGACGTGCAGGAGTTTGCCAATGTGACCCAATATTACAGAAATATCATTCTGGCAACAGCTTATACTGGCGAGAAAGGGAAGCAGTTACCTTTTATTTACGCTGAAAAAGACCAATATGATGTGAAAGCAAATGATACTCCGGAAACGCCGCACCCAAAATTTGTTGGTGTTGACCAAATGGGCTTGATTAACACGGATGAAAAACTTAGCGGAGGGCATGTATCTCGTTGGGTGCCTATGTTCGCCGAAACTTACCGTGATTTCGTGTCCTTCGGTAAAACATTCACCTATTACCAAATCGCCCTGCAGATGGCACGGGTAAGCCACAGTCTGCAGCCCGATTCGATTAAAAGTTACGATGACCGAATTGAATTGGTGGATGCAGAAGGCAATATCCTTCTAGATATTCCATTATGGGGGAAGCAAATGCTGGAGGTGAATTATTTTTCGAAGTGGCTTTCCGAAAAAAATCCCCGTTACGGCATGTACACGGTTGCCCAAGCTTTCGTCCGGTTAAGCGAGGGCGACGACGAACAAAAAGCGGAAGCGGAAAGATTCTTCTCCGAATTCAACGATGCCATCGTCCTCATCGGGCCTACCGACCCTCTTCTGCAGGACATTGCTCCAACTCCCTTTGATGACAACCCCGTGCCCAAAGTGGGAGTCCACGGTAATGTGCTAAAAACTATATACTCCGGATTGTATATTCAGCGGATGCCCCGTTGGTTCAAAATCACGTTGACTTTTTTATTGACCATCCTGGTCGCCATGATGGCCACAATGACCGGCAAAAGCGGCACCCTGGCCAAATTGGGGGGGGTCTTTATCCTGATTGGTTACGCTTATGTAGTTTTCTGGCAATTCACGGAATACCATCGCGTTGTGCCTCTCATCGTGCCGTTCGGTTCGGCCCTCTCGGCCAGCCTAATCGGAGCCATGATGCAACTGCTGATCGAGGAAAAACAAAAAGGCCGCATCAAGGGGATGTTCGGCACCTATCTCTCGCCGGAATTGGTCAATATTATGGTGGAGTCGGGAGAGGAGCCGCATTTGGGAGGTATAACCGCGGAAATCTCGGCCTATTTCAGCGATGTGCAAAGTTTTTCCGCGTTTTCCGAAAAACTGACCCCAGAACAACTCGTCGATCTTATGAACGAGTACCTCACCGCCATGTCCGACATCCTCATGGACGAGGGCTGTTTTGTTGATAAATACATCGGCGATGCCATCGTCGGCATCTACAACTCTCCGGTAGCGCTGGAAGACCATGCCCTGAGGGCTTGCATATCCTCCCAGCTGATGCAGAAAAGACAGGTCGAACTGAGGGAGAAATGGAAGTCCGAGGGAGACAAATGGCCCGCCATCGTGGGCCAAATGCAAACCCGTATGGGCGTCAACACTGGGCCTGCAACGGTCGGTAACATGGGCTCCGAAAAAAAATTCAACTATACCATGATGGGGGACACCGTGAACCTGGCGGCCCGCTGCGAAAGCGGAGCCAAAGCTTATGGTGTTTACACCATGGTAACCGGGGAAACCAAAAATGAGGCGGATAAATTCGGCAACCAATGCGTCTTCCGCTATCTGGACAAAATCATCGTCAAGGGCCGCACCCAGCCGGCGGTAATGTACGAGATCGTAGGTTTGCGGGAAGATTTGAGCGATGAAGCCTTCGAGTGCCTCAGCATTTACGATGAAGCGACGAAAAACTTCCTGGCCCAGAATTGGGACAAGGCCATCGAGCTTTTTGAAAAAGCGGCCCAACTTGAACCCAACCGGCCCGAATTAAATCCCTACGCACCCACCACGCCTTCCCTTGTCCTCATTGAGAGAGCCACGAGCATGAAGGCCAATCCGCCGGGTGACGACTGGGACGGGGTTTACGTCATGACCAGCAAATAGTGCTGGCTTTTATCGCGTGATATCGGTCTGGTTGAGCACCTTGAATTGATTTCCCTTAAGGACTTCGGTGGCCAGATCGATGTCTTCCAGGCTGATGACGAGCCCGCTCTTGCCATTGGGGCGCATGATGAAGGGATACACGTAGTAGATATTGATCTCCGCCTGCAATAGGGCTGTGGTGATGCCTTTCAGCTTCGACTCATCATCGAATTCCACCCCGATGACCTGGCATTGGGTAAAAAAATATCCTTTTTCTTCCAACAGGCTGCGGGCATTGCGTGGATAATCGAAAACCAATCGGATAATAGTGCTGTCGGTTGTATCCTGCGTGCACAAGGCCATGACATGCAAACCATGGGAACTGACCAGCTTGAGCAGCTCGTTAAGCCGACCCACTTTGTTATCGGCAAAGACGGAAAGCTGCCAGATCGGCTCCCCCTGGGTTGTCTCAAGGATGTCTGAACTCATGGCACAGTGTAGAATTGATTGAAAAGATTAAAAAGTCCACCAAGAGGGCGGGAAGAGGTATTGCCCGTTAACGAGGGGAAGCAGCTAAATCCAGGACAACGGCGGCCATACTGGTAACGCCCGTGCGGATGGTGGGCCCCGGCAATGGGGCAAATAGGGAGGAGTGCAGGGAAGGCAAAGCGGTTCCCTGCTCTTTGCTTAGACGCCATTTTTCCGGATCGACCGCGCCCAACCAAAAAATACTGATGGGCACCTTGTGTTCGGTCCGGCCATACCGGCCAAAATCTTCACCCCCCATGACGGGATCCACTAACACCACATTGTCATTCCCCAACCAGTTTGTCAAAGCTCCGGCCAGCCGTTCAGCCAATTCGGGATCGTTATACAGCGCCGGGGTATATTCGTCCGTGAGGATGACTTCGGGATAAAGCTCTTTGGGCATACCCGCGGAAATGGCCTGCCCTTCCACGATACGGCGAATGGACGCAATCGTGCGATCCCTGGACTCGTCGGAATAGGATCGGATAGTTAACTGCAAATGCACCTCGTCCGGGATGATGTTGTGCTTGGACCCACCGTGAATGGAACCCACCGTAACCACCACCGAATCCAGGGGCGAGGTCTCCCTGCTGACAATGGTTTGCAGGGCGGTCACGATCTGACCGGCCAAAACAATCGGATCCTTGGTCGTATGTGGATAAGCGCCATGACCCCCGGCGCCTTTGACGTAAATGTCCATGGCATCAACGTTGGCCAGGGCGTATCCGCCCACGTAACCGATTTTGCCCGCCGGCAGGTTGGCATTTACATGGAAGGCAAAAGCGTAATCCGGCACTGGAAATTTTTCAAACAATCCCTCCTTCAACATGGCCTTGGCGCCCTGCCCGATCTCCTCCGCCGGCTGGCCAATTAAAATCAGCGTCCCCTGCCAGTGGTCCCTGAGAGTGGACAAGACCCGCGCCGCGCCGACCAATGTCGTCATGTGCATATCGTGCCCGCAAGCGTGCATGGCATAGACTTCTTTTCCGGCCGGGTCCGTCCTTTTTACGCTGCTGGCATATTCCAAACCGGTTTGCTCGTGCACGGGCAGGCCATCCATGTCGGCACGCAGCAGCACGGTGGGGCCCTCCCCGTTTTTCAAAAGAGCCACCAGACCGGTGCCGCCAAAGCCTTCCGTAACATCATAGCCGACCTTGTGCAACTCGCCGGCTATTCGATTGGCAGATTCCGTCTCCTGCAGGGAAAGCTCCGGATGGGCGTGGAAATGTTTGTAAAGAGATTCCAGACTGGCGTATTCAGCCTCCACCTGCTCGCTCACGAGATTCTGCGTTTCCCCGGCCTGCAGGCCACCGCCAAAAATAAAACCGGCCAGCAGGCCAAGCGCAATTTTTTGAGAGAATTTCCCTCCCCGTTTCATCCCATCGAATTTAAGCATAAGACAATGGTTAACAAGTTGTAGCGTTTTTACAACAATGGAACCAGCAGTTTGGCGAATTGCTCGGACATCCTCAAAGCCTTTCCGTTTCTGGCCCCGGGGCTGATTGCAAAAGGCCGGCAATCATCCAGAAGATCGTCAACCCAACTCCTCAGTAAAACGATATCCGCCGGAGTGGTGAGCAAGAGCCCGATCTCGAAATTTACGAACAGGCTGCGCATGTCGATATTGGCGGAACCGATCAGCGCGCAGGTATTGTCAATGAGCATGACCTTGCCATGAATCATTTTTCCCGGATGCAAAAGAATTTCCGCGCCCGAGCGATGCAATTCGCGTAAATAGTGGTTGCGGGCCAGATCCACCAAAGTGTGATTGGAATGCTCCGGTAGAACGATGCGAATGCGTTTGCCCCTGTGCGCTTTGACCATGAGTGAACGGAACAAGACCTCATCGGGAATGAAATAAGGGGTTAAGATGGTGACTTTTCGCTGGCATTCCTGCACCAGCGTGATGATGCGGTCCCATAAAAGATCGCCCTCCACATCGGGTCCGCTGGCGATCACCTCCATGGCGCTCTCTCCGCATGGGCTCGGCCGATGGGCGAATATTTCCTGAAAACCGTGCGGGGAGGCTTTCGCCGCATAGGCCCAATCGGTTAAGAAAATGCGGTTCAAAGTGGCCACGATTGGACCGCACACGAGAACACTGAAATCGAGAAAACGATCTGGGTCGGGGCTTGCCCCCATGAACCTTTTTTCGATGTTTTGCCCACCCACAATCGCTTTTTCATTATCGAAAACGGCTATCTTGCGATGATTGCGCAAATTCGCCGAGGTATGGGTCTGAAGGGGCAAGACCGGAATAAAGCGGGCGGTTTGGCCCCCCGCCTCCACAATGGGGCGGAGAAAACGGCTCCTCGTAAAAAGGCTGCCAAATCCATCGATCAGCAGGCGCACTTCAACGCCCTGGGCCGCTTTCGCCGCAAGCAGATCCCGAACCCGTCTGCCGGGCTCGTCCCGCCCCAGGATATAGGTCATTATATGGATGCTGCGTTCGGCTGCTTCGATTTCACGGCAGATCGCCTCAAAAGCTTCCATGCCATCACGGAGTAAAGAAATATCATTCCCCTCGAACCGGTTGGTCAGGGTCTGGACGGCCTTTTCCTGCGGCCTGGCCTCATCCGCAACGCGCATGGCAATCTCGTAAATGGCTCGTTTTCTTTTCACCAGCCATCGGCTTTTGCGGCCGCCAACCAGAAAATACAGGGGCACACCCACAACCGGGAAAACGAGCACCAGAAGCGACCATGCGAAAATATTGCTTGGCTGCCTCTTTTCGCTCAACATCCTGCCGATAATCAGCAGAGCCAGCACGAATCCCAGGAGTGAAAGAAAGTTCGCTCCCAGAAAGGCTGCCAACGGCTCCAGCCAATCCAATAGGATTTGACCAAAATTTACCGGAATGAGCTTTATCATCGGTCCAATCTTACATAATATAGGACAGGATATACATAAGATACTGTCACCTTTAATCTTTTAAAAGAAAATCTCTTCTGTTTGCGTTCGCTTAACTCCATTTAGAGGTAAAAAGACCTACCATCATGCCATTGATCAAGCTCATGACTTTTAATATTGCGCATGGGCGTGGTCTCTCTTTTTACCAGGGTTTCAGCTCTTCCCGGCGCATTCATAAAAACATCCTTCGCATTGCCCGTTTTCTCGAAGTAATGGAGCCTGATATCGTTGCTCTGCAAGAAGTTGATGAAGATTCCCACTGGAATAA
>JAJFLT010000043.1 GCA_021772555.1 Opitutales bacterium
CACCGGACATCGCACGGCGGCAACGGCTTGGCGGATGTGTTCGTAATGGGGCTCGCCCCGGTACATTTCCTTGACTGTCCGGCCATGCAGGCTGAGCAGGTCGATGGAATGTCGGTCGATAGTTTCCAGCAGGGCTTCAAAATGCTCGTCGCAGGCGAATCCAATACGCATTTTGACGGTGAAAAGCCCCTTGATCACAGGCCGCAAATGACCGAGGATTTTATCCACCCGGTCGGGATCGCGCAGGAGGCCACCGCCAACATTTTTGCGGTAAATTTTGGGCGCGGGACATCCCAGGTTGAGGTCGATTCCGGCCACCGGATAATTTTGCAATTCCCGGGCCGTCCTTTCCAGATGAGGGAGGCTTTCCCCGATGAGTTGCGCGAAGACCGGGCGACCGGTCTTGTTTTCAGTCACCGATCGAAGAATCTCCGGCTCCAGCCGCGAATGTTGGTGGACGCGAAAGTATTCCGAAAAAAAATAATCGGGTGCGCCACGTGCGGCGATGACTTCCATAAAAGGCAGCGAGGTGACATCCTGCATGGGGGCCAGCGCCGTGATGGGTTGGCCGTCCCCGGACAGAGTGGCCGGAAGGCAACCGGGAAGCCTTTGCCTGACGAAGCTGTTCAAACCCGACTCTAATCCTGTTGTTTGAGGATGCGCTCCAGGATTTCGGTCATATCGTCCACCTGATCGATCACTTTTTGGGCGACGAAAATGGGTTTTTTGGATTGGATGGCGAGGACCATGGAATCGCTCGGGCGTGCATCGATCTCAACGATTTTGCTGCCCAATTCGTTCGCCATTTTCAAGATAATGCGGGCGAAGTAAATGCTGTCACTGACATCGTTAATAACGACCCGTTCGAGAGTGACTTCAAGACCCTGAAAAATGCTGTAGATGAGATCATGGGTGAGAGGACGGTCCTTTTTTTCCTCATTTATAGCCATGGAAATAGCGCTACCGATGAATTGATCGACATAGATGACGAAGGTCTTGTTTTCCGGCCCAAGAAAGACTGCACACCCATTTGAGGTGGGCATGACACCCTTGATACTGGCTTCTACCACATCATTTGGCATGATCTAAAGGTACAGGAATTTACCGCAACGGCAAGAATATTGCCAAATTGGTGGACACAAATTGTTCGGTGCAAGATTTTGAGATGGGTTCTAATAAAAAGGAAGTAGAACTTAAGAGCCTGTATTTTGCATTCATATTCAAAAATAATACAGAAAGGTTCTAATTACTGAAATCGCGATAGAAAAATAGCTCTTTGTAGGGCACCCATCCGTTACTCATTTGCCTTTCCTCTCCGGTGTTTTGAAATTGAAATTTGGCAAAAAAACGATGGGCGCGAGCAAAACGTTTGTCGGACCAGAATTCCACCCTTTTGAAATAGTTTTTTCGGGCCCAGTCGATCGCCCATTGCATTAATTCGCCGCCATATTTTGTACCCCGCAGGGTATGACAAAGGTAGAGGCGTCGAAAATTCGCGACCCCTGGCCTATGCGGAATTGGCACTACGGCATGGGAGCCCAGAATTTCCCCCTTATTCTCCAGAACGATAAAGGCTCCACCACTGGCGTGGTAGTTTCCATTGATATCCAGGTGGTCTTTATCGACGTCCTCGAGAAACACCTTGTCGCCGTATTCGTTCAAAACGCGGTCTATCAAGGCGATGACGTCGTCCTTATCATCGGGTTGAAATGGCCTCAGTTGCATGATTTGGCGGGCTTCGGGAAAATGAAGGAGATGAAAACAGAGTTTTAGATTCTGCTTGGCAAGCCTTTCCGGGAGGGGAATATTGATCTGCACTCTCAATATTGGCGGTGAAACCCGACCCGCTATAGGAGCCAAAAAATGAAAACCAACCTCTATATTGTCGGCTTTATGGGAACCGGCAAGTCCGCTATTGGCCGCAAGGTGGCCCGCAAATTCGATTTGCAATTCCTCGATTCGGACGTGGAAATCGAGAAAAAGACAACCATGACGATCAAAGATATATTCCGGGTGCATGGTGAAGAAGTTTTTCGCAATATGGAGAGGGAATTTGTGGAAACGGGCCATCCCGCTCAGGGTTGTGCAGTGGCCTGCGGTGGTGGCTTGGTGATGCAGCCGGGCCTATTGGAAAGGCTTAAGGCCAAAGGTGTCTTGGTCTGCCTGTTTGCCTCCACTGATTCCATACTCGAACGCACGTCCCGGAACCAGAACCGGCCCCTCCTCAACGTGGACAAGCCAGAGCAGGAGATACGGGATCTGCTGGAAAAAAGAAATGCCATCTACATGCGCGCTGGCACCGGCGTAACCACGGAAAACCGGAGCATCTCCGAAGTAGCGGCCCATGTCTGCCGCATTTATCGAAAAGAAGCGGCAGCGTTCGAAAGCCGAAAAAGCGGGTAAATCGTCCAAAATTGACAGATTTGGAGAAAGTATTTATAGAAGTGCCATGAAGACAAAATACACCTACTGGAAAGAGTCCGATGGAAATTATCTTGGATACCTCAATGATTATCCTGGCCATTGGACCCAAGGCGAGGACTTGGACGATTTAAAAGAGCACCTAAAAGAACTGCATAAAATATTTTCAGAAGAGATGATCCCGGGAATTAAGAAGGTTGAAGAACTGGAGATCGCGTGAAGAGAAAATTTCTCATTAAGAAAATCGAGGAACATGGCTGCAACCTTCTGCGGCGCGGAAGAAAGCACGACATCTACCGGAATCCGGAAACGGGGATTTCACAACCGGTTTCCCGCCATCGTGAGATAAACGAATAACTGGCCAAGAAAATCATCCGCGATCTCACAGAAAAATAAATTGCGGGCAACTGCTGCCCTAAAAAAAAACCTCTATGCGTTTTGTGAAGTCGGCGGGGGGCCGGGCGGGGGCGCCGTTTTTATTGACGAAGGCGTGGCGGGTGGCGCCGGTGCAGATGAGCGTTTTGCCATTCCATACTTCGTAGTCGATGTTCATTCGTACCAGCGGTTTTTCGCGGATGTAGGTTTTAATGGTCAGCCGGTCGTCGAATGAGGCCGGGCGATGGAATCGAGCCGTTGCTTCGAGAACCGGCAGCCGATAGCCGGAGGCCTCGATTTCGCGGTAGGGCAGGCCCACCTCGTCCAGCAGGCACACACGCCCGACTTCAAACCAGGCAAAGTAGTTACCGTGGTAAACGATGCTCATTTTGTCGGTTTCGGCGTAACGCACCCGAATTTCCGTTGTCGATTCGATCATGAACTCCGCAATTTATCCGTTTCCCGCCGTAAAACCAAGCGTTTTTGCTTTTTGGACGTGTCGGGATGGAGATTTTTCATTAATGGTTGCCAAATATTATCCACTAACTATGAAGGAGTGTTTTTTCCGTAAACCTGAGATATCCCTATGCCTGAAAATAATGTCATAAGTAAACACGAAGCCCTCAATCAATGGGTTGAACAAGTAAAAGAGCTTTGCCAGCCGGACAATGTCCATTGGTGCGATGGTTCGGAGGAGGAAAACGCATCCCTCTGCGAATTGATGGTGCAAAGTGAAACTTTCATCCGCTTGAATCCGGAAAAACGGCCCAACAGCTTTCTTTGCCGCTCCGATCCACGAGACGTGGCCCGGGTGGAAGACCGCACATTTATTTGCAGTCTTGATGAAGCAGATGCCGGGCCCATGAACAATTGGGCCGAGCCGAAGGCCATGCACGGTACCCTGAATGGTTTGTTCAATGGCTGTATGAAGGGGCGCACTCTTTACGTTATACCCTTTAGCATGGGACCCATCGGTTCGCCCATTTCCCAGATTGGGGTGGAATTGTCGGATTCGCCCTATGTCGTCGTCAACATGCGCATCATGACCCGGATTGGGGCAAAAGTTCTCGATGTTTTGGGTGAGGACGGCTTTTTTGTCCCTTGCCTGCACTCTGTCGGCCAACCACTGGCTGAAGGTCAAGAAGATGTTTCCTGGCCCTGCAATCCCGACAACCGCTACATTGTCCACTTTCCCGAGGAACGCTCGATTTTCTCCTTCGGCAGTGGCTACGGGGGGAACGCTTTGTTGGGCAAAAAATGCCTGGCCTTGCGGATTGCCTCCTGTATGGCGCGGGACGAGGGTTGGCTGGCGGAGCACATGCTTATCCTCGGTGTGAAATCTCCCGCGGGCGAAACCACCTATGTTTCGGCGGCGTTCCCCAGTGCTTGCGGCAAAACCAATTTCGCCATGCTCATTCCCCCAGATGAGATGTCGGACTGGAAGATTTCCACTATTGGTGACGATATCGCCTGGATTAAACCGGGAGCGGATGGAAGGCTTTACGCCATCAACCCGGAAGCGGGATTTTTCGGGGTGGCGCCGGGTACTTCCTACGACACGAATCCCAATGCCATGGATTCCATGCTCGAAAATGCCATTTTTACCAATGTCGCCTTGACGGATGACGGCGATGTCTGGTGGGAGGAAATGACCGAGGAGCCTCCCGCCCATCTGATTGATTGGCTGGGTAACGACTGGACGCCCGATTGCGGGCGGGTAGCAGCGCATCCCAACTCCCGTTTTACGGCGCCCGCCGCGCAGTGCCCCACCATCGATCCTGCCTGGGAGGACCCGCGTGGGGTGCCCATCAGCGCCTTTATCTTCGGCGGTCGCCGGATGCACGATGTGCCCCTGGTTTACCAGGCCTACAACTGGGCCCACGGCGTTTACCTGGGAGCCACCATGGGTTCCGAAATGACGGCTGCGGCCGAAGGGCAGTTGGGCGCCATGCGGAGTGATCCCATGGCCATGCTGCCTTTTTGTGGCTACCACATGGGAGATTATCTCAACCATTGGCTGAAATTGGGCAAAACCCTGACCGGGCAACCGCGCATTTTCCACGTCAACTGGTTTCGTAAAAACGAGGAAGGAAAATTTCTGTGGCCCGGCTATGGTCAAAATATGCGGGTGCTCAAGTGGATCGTGGAACGTTCGCTGGACCGGGCAGGAGCCAGTGAAACGCCGATTGGGTGGGTTCCCAGCATTTCGGACATGGAATTGCGTGGTCTCGATATGACCGAGGAGCAGTGGGACGAGTTAATGGCCGTCGACCCCAAGAGGTTGATGCAGCAAACCCTCAGTCACGAAGAGCTATTTATGAAACTATCCGATCGGCTTCCCAAGGAGCTCATTTTCGAAAGACAATCGCTGGTTTGCCGACTTTGACCGCGTTTTTCATTAAGGTAACTGGAAAGTCGTATTTTCGTAAGGAGGTTTTTCTTGATAATTTCGGTAAAGAACCGATATTAAACGACTTTTTATGTCAGAACGGTTCATATTTTCCTCCGAATCGGTGGGTGAGGGGCATCCTGATAAGGTAGCCGATTACATCTCCGATAGTGTTTTGGACGCCTGCCTGGAACAGGACCCCGCCAGCCGGGTGGCCTGTGAGACCCTGGTGAAGAGCAATTGCGTTTTTCTCGCCGGGGAGATTTCCACCAAGGCCGACGTTAATTACGAGCAGGTCGTGCGCGAGGCCATCCGGGATATCGGCTATGTCAACCATGACGATGTTTTTCATGCCGACACCGTTTTTATCGCCAACCATTTGACCCAGCAGTCCGCGGACATTGCCCAGGGCGTGGACGCCAAACGGGCCAAAGGAAAGAAAAAGGCGGAGCAAGGCGCCGGAGACCAGGGTATCATGTTCGGCTATGCCTGCAATGAGACCAAGGAGTTGATGCCGGCGGCTATCATGTACGCCCACCGTATTAACCAGGAACTGGCCCGCATTCGCCGCACGGGAAGGCAGAAGTGGCTGCGGCCCGATTGCAAATCGCAGGTGGCGGTGGTTTATAACGATAAAGGTCCTGTCGAAATTGCCAGCATCGTGGTTTCAACACAACACACCGCGGAAACCGAGCATAGCACCATTTCCGATTTCATCATCGGAAAAGTCATTCCCAAGGTTTTGCCGAAAAGTATTTTATCCAAAAATACGGAATATTTCATCAACCCGACCGGTAAATTTGTGACCGGAGGTCCCCAGGGCGACGCCGGTTTGACGGGTCGCAAAATCATTGTCGATACCTATGGCGGGTGGTCCCGGCATGGGGGAGGCGCCTTCTCTGGTAAAGACCCTTCGAAAGTAGATCGCTCCGCGGCCTATATGTGCCGTTGGGTAGCCAAGAACATTGTCGCCGCAGGTTTGGCCGAGCGGGCCGAATTGCAGGTCGCCTACGCCATCGGTTACCCCGAGCCGACCAGCATTTTGATCAATACCTTCGGCACCGGAAAAGTGTCCGAAGAGCGATTAACGGACGCGGTCAAAGCAGTTTTCAACTTCAAGCCAGCGGAAATTATTAAGCAGCTTGATCTATTGCGGCCGATTTACCGCCAGACCACCCACTATGGGCATTTTACGAAACCGGATCATCCCTGGGAACAGGTTAACCGAACCGGCCAATTGATTAAACACCTGGGATAAGGCATCCCTCCTCCGGCGAAGTTCGCAGGCGCGGCCATTCGCTCAACCTTCCAACTCAATCATTTAACGTTATGAGTACACAAACTGAAACTGCCCAAGATCACAAAGTCAAAGATATCAACCTGGCCGGCTGGGGACGCAGCGAAATAAGCATCGCGGAAAAAGAAATGCCCGGCCTCATGGCTTTGCGTGAAAAATATGCCGGCAAACTGCCTCTGGGCGGTGTACGCATCATGGGCTCGCTGCACATGACGGTGCAAACAGCGGTCCTCATCGAAACCCTCCGCGATCTGGGCGCCGACGTACGTTGGTGCAGTTGCAATATTTTTTCCACCCAGGACCACGCCGCGGCGGCCATGGCCATCGCCGGGGTGCCGGTTTTTGCCTGGAAGGGCGAGAGCCTCGAGGAATACTGGTGGTGCACCTATCAGGCCTTGACCTGGCCCGATGGCAAAGGACCGCAGTTGATCGTCGATGACGGGGGCGACGCCACTCTCCTCATCCATAAAGGTTACGAGTTGGAAAATGGCAGTCGTTGGATTGACGAGCCATCCGGGAGCATCGAAGAAGGCGTTATCAAAGATTTGCTGAGGAAGATCAATTCCGAAGATCCCATCCATTGGAACAATGTTGTCAAGGAGTGGAAGGGCGTCTCCGAGGAAACCACGACCGGTGTGCACCGCCTCTATCAAATGCAGGAAGCGGGCACCCTGCTGGTCCCGGCCATCAACGTCAACGATTCTGTCACCAAGTCGAAATTCGACAACCTCTACGGCTGCCGGGAGTCATTAATCGATGGCATCAAACGCGCTACGGACGTCATGATTGCGGGAAAAACGGCTGTCGTCTGCGGTTACGGTGACGTCGGCAAAGGCTGTTCCCAAGCGCTCCGATTCCAGGGCGCCAGGGTGATCGTGACCGAAATCGATCCCATTTGCGCCCTGCAAGCGGCCATGGAAGGTTTTGAGGTGAAGACATTGGAGGACGCCCTTGGAGAGGGCAACATCTACGTAACCTCCACTGGCAACAAGGACATCATTACCATCGACCACATGGCCCGGATGAAGGACCAGGCTATCGTCTGCAATATCGGGCATTTCGACAACGAGATTCAGGTTGAAAAACTCAATACCGAAGAAGGGGTGGTCAAAGAAAACATCAAACCGCAAGTGGATCGCTACAATTTCCCGGATGGGCACCAGGTATTTATGCTGGCGGAGGGGCGGCTGGTTAACTTGGGATGCGCCACCGGACACCCCTCATTTGTCATGTCAAACTCCTTTACCAACCAGGTTCTGGCCCAGGTCGATCTTTGGGAGAGCCTGGAAAAATACACACCCGGCGTTTATGTGTTGCCGAAGGAACTGGATGAAGAGGTGGCCCGCTTGCACCTGGAAAAAATCGGGGCCAAATTAACCAAATTGACCAAAGAGCAGGCCGATTACATCGGCGTGCCGGTCAATGGGCCCTATAAAGCGGCCCACTACAAGTATTAATTGGTTACAGGGAGAAGGTGTCTCAGGATGAGACTGTGTATCCAGCATCCTGCATCTCAAAAAATTAACGCCACTCGTGTTTTGGGTAGCGGCCTTTGAGTTGCTTTTTGATTTCCGGGTAGGCGCCTGTCCAGAAAGCCCCCAGATCGTTGGTCACTTGTACGGGGCGCCGGTTGGGGGCCAGTAATTCGATAGTTAAAGGTATTCGACTATCGGCCACGGCGGGTTTGTCCGGGGCGTCATAGAGTTGCTGGATAGTGGCCGACAAAACCGCTTTTCCATTGGGTTCGTAGCGAATTTTAAGCGATTTCCCCGAGGGCAGTGTATAATGCGTGGGTGCTAAATGTTCCAGTAACGGATGGTGTTCCGGGCCCAGCCAATCCTGCAAAACCGGCAGCGTCTGACGGTCTTTTATTTCCCTGTAGCCGACGGCTCCGTGGCAAATCTGTTGCAGGAAAAAAAACCGTTCATTATCGGTAATGGCGGGGCTTTCATATTCGGGGTGGCTGGCCGCGACGAGATTGACCCGGTTGATCCAGGTTTCCACCGTGGCATCCCAATGTTTTAATTTTAACCTTCCCTCGAATACCTCGCGGGCCAGGATTTTGGCCGACTTCTCCAGATCGGGCGATCCCACTTCCATGCATTCAAGCACCAAATCGCGGAAACGGCGCTGGCGGATCTGCAACACCTTGCGCAGGCGTGGATCGTAATGATGAAGCGCCTCCTCCACCAACTCGCCGGGAAAGATTTCCCTCAACCATTCCTCTTTGACGGCTGTATTCATTCCCAAAAGCAGGCTGACGTTTCCCCTCACATCGCGTTCCACGATTTCCGCGGAGACAAAAAGCGGGTGGTCGCGGACGGCGCTTTGGCGGCGCAATTCACCGCTGTGGCCGTGAACCAGGGTGCAGCGTAAGGTGCCACGATCCCTCCGCTTGGCCAGATGGTCGGAAAATCCAGCCAGCAAGCAGCGGCCAATGGAATCGCCATCCCATTGCACCTCATGGTTTTGATTGCCGCCGGCATCGCCTTGTTTCTGGGCAATACTCAAAAACTGGGCCGCCAGCCTTTCCGCCTGCCTGGCGGCATGGGCATGGATGCCCCATTTTTGGCAGAATTTGAGATCGTATTGGTGGCTGCGCGCCGCCGACCAAGCCAGCAGGACGGCCAAAAAATCCGACTCCACTTTACCTTTGAGTCCGAGCATTTCTTCCCGGCGATCTTCCATCCTTTGATCTTTTAAGGGCATCAACAAGCTCCTTTCCTGGGCAAAGGCCACAATCAGGGCCATGACCGGGAGGCATTGATAATCACGAGCGGCAAGGAAGATGCGTGCATAGCGCGGGTGTAGTGGGTACTTCGCCATCATGCGGCCGTTTTCAGTCAAGCACCCGTCTTTCAAATGCAGAGCCCCCAGGTCGCTTAAGAGCAATTCCGCCCGCTTTAATGAGTTTTCATCGGGCGGTTCCAGCCAGGAAAAGTCTTGAGGTTCCAGGCGGTCATGACCGGCTGCCTTGAGGGTGAGAATCGTCTCGGAAAGATCCAGGCGGCGGATTTCTGGCAATTCATGAGCCGGCCGTTGCCTGTGCTCGCGCTCGCTCCAGAGGCGGAGGCAGTAGCCGGGAGCGGTCCGACCCGCCCGGCCCGCGCGTTGATCGGCCGACGCCTGGCAGGTATTTTTCACTAGCAGTGTGTTGACGCCGCGGCGCGGATCGTAGGCGGCGATTCTGGCCTGTCCTGAATCGATGACCACCCGTACCCCGTCGATGGTGAGCGATGACTCGGCCACATTGGTGGAGACGATGACTTTGCGCTTCCGGCAAGGTCCGAGAGCTTCCTCCTGTTTGTCCAGGGACATCTCTCCATGCAAAGGCAGTAAACGGAAATCGCGCGCGATAGGCAATTTTTCCAGTTCCTGCAAAGTCCGGCGAATCTCGAAAGCGCCCGGCATGAAGATGAGAAAATCACCCTCCGGAATCGTTGCGGCCAGCCTTTTAAAATAATGGGCAGCCCGATCCCAGACTTCGGCTTTCTGTTTTTGACCGGCCCCTGCGCTGGAGGAGTATTCCACTTCGACCGGATAAGTCCGCCCCTCGCTGGAAAGTATGTGACAGGGTTGGAGAAAGTTCTCCAGGTCAGCTGCCTCGAGAGTGGCCGACATGACGATCAGCTTGAGATCGGGGCGTGTTGTGTTTTGCAACCTGCGGGCCAGGGCCAGGCAGACATCACCCTCCAGATGGCGTTCGTGGAATTCGTCGAATATGACGGCGGCCACTCCATTCAGGTTTGGGTCGCCGAGGAATCGGCGCTGCAGGATTCCCTCGGTCACATACTTGATGCGGGTCTCGGGGTCGCTGCAATTTTCAAACCGGATCTGGTAACCCACTTCGCGCCCCAGGCGCGATTCTCGTTCCCAGGCCACCCGCCGGGCCAACATACGGGCTGCCGTGCGCCGTGGTTGCAGGACGATTACCTCGCCGTTTCCGATCAGGTCGTCGTCGAGGAGAAATTGAGAAATCTGGGTCGATTTTCCCGAACCGGTGGGCGCGGCCAGGATCAGGCGTGGCTGTTCGCTGATTTTTTCACGGAATTCGTTCCGCAGGGCGTGAATGGGAAGATCGGCGGGATTCATACTTGGCAGAAACTCTTGAAAAATCTAATTATTATGGAATTTATGAAAATTATCCACCATCCATCATCCGTAATGAGTTCACTATTCACGATGCCCGTTCACTCGTCAATATACAGAAAAAGAACCATATTGGTCTACCTTTTGTGCGGATTGGCCACCTCTTTGGCGGTTGGCAGCGATAGTGGATTCAAGGAGGAGAGCGGAGAACTTGACGGCGCGCTTTACGAGGTTGCCGTGGCCGAAAAATGGAATGGCAAACTTCTATTGTTCAATCACGGTCTGATTTTTGAACACCTGCCGCTCTCCACTTATATGGAGCCGGATCGTGAACCGTTTCGTACTCTTTTGCAGGAGGGTTGGATGGTGGCGGCCAGCAGTTACCGCCGTAACGGCTTGGTGGTCAACGATGCCGCCGAGGACGTTTTGATCCTGCACAGCACTCTGGTAAGAAAATACGGCAAACCCAAACGGACGTTGCTGATGGGCGAATCGATGGGTGGGGCGGTTTCCTTGCGCCTCATCGAGAGCCTCCCGGAGCGTTTTCACGGAGCAGCCATTCTCGGTGCCGGGCTCATGAGCCGCGATCCCGATTCTCATTTTGCCTATTCCTACGAACCGGAATCGCCGGTATTGTTTATGAGCAACCAGTCGGAAATTGATCAAGCCTTGGAATACTTTTTCAAATCGAGGAAAAAAGAGAAAGAGACGGCCCTTTGGAGTATCCAGCGAGATGGCCATATTAATTTCAACGAAGCCGAGTTCCTGGCGGCGGTCAAGGCGCTGGACCATTGGGTGGAAACCGGTCAAATCGAGCGAGAGAAAGACGCCACCGTGCAGGTGGAAGAAGAAAAATCCTCGGCCCGGTTTGATGATGGCGGCGCCTATGGGAAAATCGTGGGAGTCAACGCCACCTTCGGTAATTTAACCGTTGATTTCCAGGTGGCAGACTTCAATCGATTGGGAGTGGCTCTTGGGCAACCCTTCATTTTGAAGCTCAACGGGAAGGATTTTAAGGCCACTCGGGCCAAGACATATAGCGATGTTCCCGCCGGGAAATGGGTCATATTTGAGGACGCCGAGGGACGGCACACTATAGCCATCAATCGTGCCCATGCCGCCAATGAAGCCGGAGTCGAAACGGGCGACACTGTTTTTATTCGCCGTCCGGAATAACAATTAAAAATAAGAAGGCCGAAACGAAATGAATCGTTCCGGCCCTCTTGCAGTTATCGATTACATGATGGCACCCCACAGGCCATCTTTACTATAATCGATTGTTCTCTCGGTAGAAAACAGAGCTTACTTGACGGCGATTTGACGCGGTTTGCTCGCCTCCGGTTTCGGTAACGTAACCGTAAGCAGTCCGTCGCTTAATTTGGCGGACAACTTGTCCGCATCGATCCCTTCCGGGACACTGATCGTACGGCTCAATGTAAACGACTTTTCGCCATCGGCGGTTTTTTCTTTGCGCTCGCCCTTGAGGGTGAGGAGGTTTTCATCCAATTCCAATTGGATGTCGCCTTTTTTCACACCTGGAAGCTCGAAACGCGCAAAGTAATTATCCGTGTCTTCATTAAAATCGACAGCTGGTTGTGACTGCGGGGTTCCCCTGGCAAAACCGTTAAACGGCAGTTGGAATTGCCCGAAACCATTGAAGGCGTTCTCGAACAAGCGATCGATTTCATTGTAGGGATTGATCCCTGATGTTGGATTGTAACGAATTAATTTCATGATTATGTTTCCTTTCTTATTTGTTGTTTAAATTCTATTTCATTCTGTTCACGTGCCTCCTATATTGCATTACCCATGCCAAGTAATGAACTTATTCAACATGTTTAATATCAACAGGTTAATAAAATAAACGAAAACCTGAAATGCGCCATAATGACACACATGGATTAATCAAATTAAAAACTTCTCTAATTATGAGTCACAATGACTCATGTAAATAATAATGAAGTTTTAATCTCGTGGTCTCAGCTGTGCAATGGTTGCGCCCCAACCACCGGACCCTTCTCCGGCCAGATGGAAATCGGTAACCAGGGGATTCTTTTTCAATTGCGCGCGGACCAATTCACGTAGGGTCCCGATACCTTTTCCGTGGACGATCCTGACGGTGTAAATTTCTTTTTCCCAGCAGGCTTCGAGGTAATCGCCGAGCAGCGCGGCAATGTCTTGAGGACGAAAAGTGTGCAGGTCCAGGACGCCGTCAATGGGCAGTTCCAGCGGGTCCTCATGGTTCATTGGTTTCCTCCGGGCTCTTGTCTGGAGTCGGCGACGGCAGAATTTCAGTGTTTGTTTGAATAGCAGCGCGTTCGACGGGTGTTGGAGGCGGTATTTCTTTTCCTTCGCCCGGGGTAAATTCATTCAGTTTTCGCGCCGTTACGAGAACGCGGGATTCGGTCGACCGCATGGCTTTGTTGTAGGATGCCACGGATTTGTCGAGATGTTTGCCCATATCGGCAAAATGAGCGGCCAACACACCGATGCGCTCGTACAACTCCCGCCCCAGATCACTCACTTTTTTGGCGTGTTCGGCTACTTTTTCCTGCTGCCAGCCATAGGCCACGGCCTTGAGCAAGGCGATCAAGGTAGTGGGCGTGGCCGGGATCACCTTTTCTTTGGCTCCGTATTCGATCAAACCAGGGTCCTGCTCCAGGGCGGCGCTGAAAAATGCCTCTCCCGGCAGGAAGAGAACCACGAATTCCGGCGTGGGCTCAAATTGCTTCCAATAGCTCTTGGCCCCCAGTTTGGTTATGTGGTCGCGCACATGGCGGGCATGGGTTTTTAAGCGGGCCTTTCGCTCCTCACCGTCGTCCGTTTTGAGCGCGTCAAGATAAGCCACGAGGGGCGTTTTAGCGTCCACCACGATCTGCCGCCCATTGGGCAAGCGCACGATGAGATCGGGCCGTTGGCGGGCACCATCTTCGGTAGTGGCCGATTCCTGCCGCACGAAATCGCAATGCTCCACCATGCCGGCAAACTCCACCACTCGCTCGAGCTGAACTTCCCCCCATTGGCCGCGGACGTTGGGAGTGCGCAAAGCCTGCACCAAGTTTGCGGTTTCATCCTTCAGGCTGGTTTGTGTTTTGAGCAGGTTTTCCACCTGTGCGGTCAATCCGGAATAGGCGCTGGCGCGGGTTTTTTCCAATTCCCGGATTTTCTCGTCCACCTTGTCGATGGACTCCTTCATCGGTTTGACCAATTCCTCGACCGATTTCTCGCGCTGTTTAAGCTCTCCCTTGGCGCTCTCCTGCAATTTACCCAAAGTCTCTTTGG
>JAJFLT010000421.1 GCA_021772555.1 Opitutales bacterium
CAGCAAGGCACCCGGCCAATGGTCAACGCATATTAACAAAACATTCGGCTGATTCATACCATGCCTCCCTTTGAAGAATCCCGATCATCCGGGAATCAATTATGATTACCTCGCAGGATAACATAATCAATGGCATAATCCATCGCTCTCCCTTACACCCTCGATTTAAAAACGGAAAGTCCAGGAGAGCTTGGTGCTGATTTCCGATGAGAGGGGCCGCCAACTGGCGTTGGACGTGTCCACTCCCTGGTTAAAGACAAGGAAGAGGTCGTTGCCCGGATTGATGGTCCAGCGAATACGACTATTGAGCCCGAAGGTATCGGAAACATTGTCCCACTGGGTGACGATATTCCAGATCAGGTTGGGAGAAACAAGAACATTGAGCGTCATAACCGCGATGTTCACATCGAAATCCCCATGCGGCAGCCGAATCATGTTTTTGCCGTATTCCGCCTCCAGGTTGAAATGAGGAGAGGGCCGCCAACCGACTGAACCACCGATAAAAGTCCGCGTTCCATCGAAAAATTCACCACCGGAGAAATTGATCTCCGCATTGATTGGACGATGATCGGCGGTGCCCGCATCAATGAAGAATCTGTGTATCCGGTAATCTCCGGCCGGGATGATGACTCCATCGGTAATTTCAAAAGGCTCGAAAATCTGTTCCCTGCCCAGTTGCAGAAAAGATGTTCTAATCCAGTCCTGGGAATTGGTTTCGATGGAAATGAAGGGTAAGTTCCACCAGGTGGAATCGACTTCACCATTCAAATTTATCGTTTGGTTGGTGAATAATTCCAGGTATATGGAATCGAGAAATTCCGGCCGCCACCGGCGACCCACCCAGGCAATGGCATCGTGTACTCCGGTTTGGGCAATAAAACCAAGAGCGGGATTAAAGTCCTTGCCGAAGCGGCGGTAAAATACGGCCCACTCCCATATGTCGTTGGGGTATTCCAGGTTTATGCCCAAAGCGGTGTCGTCCCCATGTTCACCATCGGTAATAGATTTCTGCAAGTAGATGTTTCCCTGCAATGTCTGACCCGTCCCTCGAAAATCGGAATTTTTATAATTGAAATCAATTCCGCCCAAAAAATGACTGCCATTGGTGTGCGGATCGCCTCCTGTAAAAATCATGCCGATAGAGGATTCATCGAAAATATTGAGCGAAGCGCGGCCGACCGACAGGTTTTTGGATTCCAATTCATCCGTTTCATCCACCTGCACACTGAGGAATCCGAAATTGACGGGCCCCGTCCTGCCGGTTACCTTGGCGCCGCCGATGATGTCTATGGGCCGCCCGTCAGTATCCAGGCCGATTTTGCGCGAATGAAAAGGAAGCGGATTTTGTTGAATGCCCCCAAATCGGAAAATAGTGGCATCCTGCAGAAAGAAATCCCTTTTTTCCGTGAAAAAAAGCGGAAACCGTGAAAGATTAACCCTCCTGTCATCGATTTCGGCTTCTGCAAAATCTGTATTCACAGTGAGAGCAGCCGTTATGGCCGGGGTGATTTTATAAAAGAGGTCAAAACCGGATTGAAGGTCTAAGTCATTGCTTCCTCCATTGGCGCTCTCGTGAACGCCCTTCAAAGTGACGTAGGGAATAAAATCCAAACCGAATCCTTGATTGAGGCCGCTCAAATTTTGCAATTCTCCCGCTATGCCCATGGAGGACACCCGATTGTTGCGGGATGCGCCGGCCCAGCGCACGGTTTCATTTTTTCGCTCGATGGACCTCTCCACATTGAATCCCCATGTGTCGATCTGTGGGTCGAAGCTGACTGATTTCATGGGAATCGCCATCTCAGCCGACCAACCCTTATCATCTATGGTGGACTTCCCATACCAGATCCCGTCCCATTCTTCTTTGTAACCTTCCTCCTCCAAATCGGCTGAAATGAGGCCGTCCCGCCGGGCTCCCCTTGGGTTGATTTGAAAGAAGTAGCCGTTGCGTAGGTCGTGAAAGGTGTCCAGGGTCAAGCTGACCGAATCTTCCGAGGCCAGAGAAACATCCCGCTGCATATTATTGGCGACTATGCGCTCCGGCTCGGAGTCGTAAGCTCGAATGCCGACATAAAGAAAGTTGGAGTCGTATAAAAGCCGGATATTTGTTTTTTCCGTGGCCGCAGACCCCTCATCAGGCTCCTCTTGGGTAAAGGTTGTGATCTGGGGCGCATCGGCCCATTCCCCTTCGTCGAAAACTCCGTCGATCCGGGGGGGCTGTGCGGTTTTCGCCATATTCAGGCGAGGTTTTTCACTTTCGAGCGGGGATTTTTCCGCGATTTCTTCAGTCACAAAATCATCCGCCCATATTGCTGCGATTCCACAACCCGCAAAATAGGCGAGTATTACAATGATGTTTTTTAGCTTCGGTGAGCAGAAGCTCGGAAATCCGACAGGGAATATTTTAGGTGTAACCAATTTCATGAGGGGCGCTATCAATGGATTTACCCTATGGTTACCGGATATAAAGCCCGGAAGTTACACAGAACCAAAATTTTTGTTTTTTCCTCCCTCGTAGCAAAACCAAAATCCCTATTTATTCAGTTGGCAAAGAATTCAGATTATTCTCTTTTCTTTAAGGCAGGTTCTGTGCCAAAAGAACTATGTGAAATTGCATCCTCTTCTTATTGAATAAGATGGGTGCTAAATCAATCTTCCGAAAATAAACGCAAAATACAGATGTAGCAAAATCGCGACACTTTTTATCCCAATATTGGGACAACCACTCATCGAAATCAGGTTCAAGACGAGATCATTAGGCGTAATGGGTGACCAAACCCTGAATAAACCCATTTCAGGGAGAGGGCAGTAGCCGGAAGGAAAATATTTTGCCGGTAACCTTTTGATTGGCCAACATGCCGCCAGCCGTGTAGAAAACGCCATCGATTTCCAGCAATCCGCGGTGATCCATTGTGGCGGGTGTTTTGGGAGCGAATTCTCGCCATTCATCGCGATTCAGGTCATACGCGAAAACCCGGTTTGACGGCTCGCCGGGCACGCCGTTGTAGCCTATACCATTAAAATTGTAGGGGTTTTCGGAACCTCCCGCAAAGACCACCAGTCCGCCCTTCTGCAGAGTCCCTGTTGCCGCCATGCGGTAGGCGGG
>JAJFLT010000422.1 GCA_021772555.1 Opitutales bacterium
GTATCAGCGGTGTAAGTGTTTTTCAGTGCTTCGATTGGCATGCGACCAAGAATTTTTAGCAGGTCCTTGTAATTTAGAGCACAAGTATCGACCTGAATTTCCACTTCGTTGGCCCTGGGGGCTGGTCGCCGGCAAGGCACAAAGGCTAAGGACTCAAGTTTTCCTGGACTATGAACAGTGAGTTTTACAGGCTGATCTTCGATGACGGTTTTGCGTCCGTTTTGACTTTCTTCGATGGGCTCTGCTAAACCTAGGCGGTTTACCATACGATTTCGTTTGTGGTAAGCCACTATTTGTTCAAATTCGGATTCTACCAGTTCAGAAATCAGGATTTCGGTGCGCAAGCGGTTTAAGGTAAGGTGTTTTAGGTTAAGTTGTGGGGTTTCATTCATTATTGTCAGGCCGAAGGCACCGAGAGGATGGACCGGAAGCCCAGCGGCCGAACCGGAATCATAAGACCCCTCAAATGGGGCCGAAGCGACAAGCAGACGAACCGATTTCTTTGGCGATATCTCCCGATTCACCGCATGAGAGAGAAAAGCCAGGGGCGCGGCGGAATCGGCCAGATGTCCGGCAGTCATCTCCACCAAGTTCAGCCTTGGCTCATAGCTCCACAAATAAATAATTCCAAACAGTTCACCGGGGTCTGGAATGTTTTGGAAAAGCTGATGGAAGTCCTCGGGTTTATCAGGCCGGACCATTTTGTATGGAGAAGGACGGCCGTTTGTACCGCTGGTTGGCAGCACCGGATAAGGATTTAGCCCCCATTCTTTCAATTTGCGACAATAGCGTTTCGCTTCAACTGCGGTGCGGGCAAAGATGAGACAACTTGGCTTACCCGTTGGTTGTTTACCCATAAGAGATGTTGGTTTCCAATGGGTTTGGTAACAATAATTAGGTGTGCTATCGGAGCCGGGATACTGGCTGAGAGGCTGGCAGTAGGCACCGCGCAGTTCGATTAATACCCCACCGTCTTCATTGAGGAGGGTGAGGTCGCACTTTACATATCCATTGATAGTTTTTTGACGAAGCTTGCCGTATCCAAAGCAGCGCGCTCCAGGGCTTCGGTGGAAAAGAACCTTTGCAATCGACACGGGGAGATATAGGTAATCACCGCCAATTATATGCATGACGGCCTGAAAGAGTCCATCGAGGATAGTGGGGTAGAGGCGGTAATTGGATAGCTCTTTTACACATTCAGAATGAAGGCTGATTTCGACCAGGAATTCCGATGCGCTATTTTTGTAATTCTGCATTACGCGGAATCGTTGCCCATAATGGAGCCCGCGCCGGGATAGCTCCTTATAGTAGTCAACAATTGGCATTTCGGAGGACAGACGATGGCGCAATTTCTTCAGATCAAGCTTTCGAGGAGTTGAATTTGGGGACGCCATTGAAAGGGTCCCTTCGGAGTGGTTTTGCCATTCAGCGCCATCTTCCAGATAGCGGCTGCTAATAGTGTATCGTCCGTTTTCCGGATTCACATTGAGGGCCAGTTGTTGCAGCCTTTTCAGTTCAATCACCAGAGCACGCGAAAATCGCAGATTTTTCAAGATACAAGGCCCGGATGAATGAAGGGCTCTGTGTAAGGCAAGACCTGCCTCCACATAAAGGGCACCTGGGAAAACAATGTTGTTTTGCAAACGATGTTCGGGCAGATAGGGAAAGAAGCGGCGGTTGAGTTCCACCTGCCAAGTAGGAAGCGGGTTGTTTGTGCGTTCATTCAGGAGAGGGTGGCCTGGTAATCCCAAACGATCCTGACGCGAAAGTTCGGATTCCTTCCAATATTGCTCGCGCTGCCATGGGTAGGAGGGCAAGCTAATGACTGTGCCCTTGCGGGGCGCGATTTGCTTCCAGGCAGGCGAATATCCGAGGCAGTAAAGATTAGCGATAGCACCCAGAAGGGTGTCGCGTTCAGGCTCCCCGCGGACCAGGCTGGCCAAGGCAGATCCTTCGGTGCCGAAGTGAATAAAGGCCTCGTGAATCGAATTTGAGAGAACAGGATGGGGCCCGATCTGTAGGTAATTGCGAATGCCCGCCTCCATCATTTGACTCATCGTTTGGGCGAATCGCACGGGCTCGCGCACATTGAGCGTCCAATAGTTTGGACTATAGTCATTTTCCTGGATAAGCTCTCCCGTGACAGTAGAGTAAACGGGAATCGTGGGTAGCTTGGGGTTGAGTGATTGCAGGCTTTTGCGCAAAATGGGTAATATCGGCTCCATTTGAGAGCTATGATAGGCGACTTCCACTTTAAGTAAGCGATTGAAAAGGCCCTCTTGGTCCAATTGCATGGATATTTGTTGAAGCGAATTCATGGGGCCAGCCAGAGTGAGGGAACCGGGGCTGTTGTAAGCGCCTACGGATACATGAGGAAACTGCTCCAGAATTTTCTCAGCCTGAGCCTCTGTCATGGATGCGGCCAACATGGATCCCCGGCCTGCCAATGATTGTTGCAAACGGCTTCGGTGATAGGTAACCAGAAGGGACTCCTCCAACGTAAGGGCCCCGCTGGCATAGGCCGCTCCTACTTCCCCTATCGAATGGCCGATGACAACCGCCGGCTGAATCCCCCACGATTTTAGAAGTTCGGTGAGGGCTGCTTGCAGGATAAAATTAGCTGGCTGTGCCACTTGTGTTTCTCCAACTCGTGACCCATATTTATCGGTTCCGAGCACCTCAATGACTGACCAACCAGCAATTTCCCTGAACAGATTATCGCATTTTTTAAGGGTTTCGGCAAAAATTGGTTCACTTTTTTTCAGTTCTCCGCCCATGCCCCACCATTGCGGTCCCATGCCAGTGTATACGAAAGCAAGGGGCGTGGGGTTATCCGGGGCTACGCCCGTTGCTATTCCAGTGGAATTAATATTTTGGGACAGAGAGCGTAATTTGTCTTTGAGATCTTTAACACTCGTGGAAATAATCCCTGCACGGCAGCTATGATGGCTGCGGCGGAAAGTGGTATTATAAGCGATATCATGAAGTTTGTAGCGGTTCTGGCATCTGGTGGTAAAAAAGGCGTACTTACCAACGAGATCTTTCAATGCCCCGGAAGAACGTGATGAAAGAGGAATGAGCACAGAGCGCTCAGAAAAACTTTCCACGGTCCGTTCCTTTGATAACGTCGCTTCCTGTGGCCAAGTCTCTAATATAGCATGGGCATTAGTTCCACCATATCCGAACGAGTTAACCGACGCGAATGCCCTGCCCTTTTTAAGGGGTAGCGCAACGGATTTTGTGGGTATCTGGAGCTTATAACGATGGAAAGGGATTTCGGGATTGGGATTGTTAAAATGAAGATGGGGGGGGATTGTTTGATGGTAGAGAACAAGCGCTGCTTTAATTAGACCGGCAATGCCTGCGGCCGCCTCTAAATGGCCCATATTGGTTTTTACTGAACCCACCCAATATGGGTTTTCCACAGTTCGTCCTTTGGAAAGCACCGAATCCAGAGCAGTTAGCTCCGCACAATCACCTGCCTGGGTACCTGTTCCATGAGCTTCCACATAGGCAATATTCGATGGGGCAACAGCCGCTTCAGTGCATACTTCACGGATGAGTCGGGCTTGCGCGTCGCTGTTCGGCAGTGCAATTCCAATTGTGCGTCCATCCTGCCTTACACCGCTGGCCCGTATGACGGCATAAATACGGTCA
This sequence comes from Opitutales bacterium, assembly GCA_021772555.1. GTDB lineage: Bacteria > Verrucomicrobiota > Verrucomicrobiia > Opitutales > UBA2987 > JAJFLU01. The sequence continues at coordinate 3,658 of JAJFLT010000422.1, forward strand.
CAATCCGACAATGCTTTGGGTAATGGTTTGAGAACCACCACCCCGGCTCCCTCTCCTCTGGCGTAACCACTCGCCTCCCGATCAAACGTCTTGCAATACCCATGTTCGGAGAGAAATTTTCCTTTGCTCATAGCAATAGGGAATTCTGGGCGAAGCATGATGTTGACTCCTCCGGCCACAGCCAGATGGGAGCGACCGGAACGCAACGCCTCACAGGCGTAATGCAAGGCCACCAGGGAAGAAGAACAGGCCGTGTCCACAGTGAAACTAGGACCGGTTAAATTAAAGCAGTAGGAAATACGATTCGAAAGTAATGTGGCAGAGGAACCAGTAGCATCATGTGTTCCGATTAGTGGACGGTTAAAAGAACTCAACACCTGCACTGTGTTATCCATACAGAATCCGCCAATGACTACTGCCGTATCTGATCCATCCAGGTGTTCCGCCGGTAATCCGGCGTCCTCAAAAGACTCCCATGCGATCTCCAGCAAAATTCTTTGCTGAGGATCCATCCCTTCAGCCTCCCTTGGCGATATACCGAAGAATAATGGATCAAATCGGTCGATAGGCTCCTTCAGGAAACCGCCTTTTTGAGTATGCATCTTGGCAGGGCGTTCCGGATCAGGATCGTAAAAACGTCGGAGATCCCATCGGTTTTCTGGCACGCTTATGATAGCATCCTGGCCTTTTTTAAGAAGATTCCAAAAGGATTCTGGATTGGATGATCCGCCGGGAAACCGGCAGCCTATTCCGATAATTGCTATTGCTTCCATTCGAGAAAGAGGACAGAGGCTAAGCCCATGTCCTACCGAGCTTGAAGTATTTGGTGAGCAAATAGGCAAAAATCATCGATAACCTTCTGGGCGGTATTAAGGCGCTCTGGCCAATGATCTATTCCATCCATTCCAAGAAGGCCCGTCAGATTGGCGAAGTCTTGTATATAACCCGGTTTTTCCTGCTCAGGGGCATCGGTAAGGAGGACTGCGCCGGTTACCAATAGCGCGGAGATAATCCAAAAAGCGGCCTCCTGGGGGTGTCCTTCCTGGGCTATTTCAAGGGTACCGCTGGTAATATAGTCTTCAATTCCGGGGGCGACTTTGAATGAATAGGGTATTGGGGTTCGCTTTATCTCGATGGCGCGATCAATGATTTGCCCAAAGCGATCCGTAAGCATGTTAATCGCGTCTGCGGTCATGCGGTCGTAACCCAATACGGTCAAAAGTCGCCGGTAGAGTTCTTCTTGCTGGTGCTCGCTACAAAATCGCTTGAGATTAACCAATGCTCTTCGGTGGGTGGGCGTTTGCTTAAGTGCTTCGGCGATCATTCCGGAGAGGTAAACCCCTACCCAACCGAGTGTAAGAAGTTTCACCCCTGGAACATCAATTTCCTTCGTTTTTTGCAAAGCGCCTCGGGCATATTGCTCCTGGTCAAGGCAGCGGCGTTTTATCCATTCAGGTTTGAAAGCCCTTTCCTTGACGGTTCTAATCGCCCGAGCAATAAATCCATCAGGATCATATAAGACAGGGTTCTCTCCGCATGCCAGGTTGTGGGTCAGACCGGGACTGGAGAGCAGGTTTTCATCCGGACAGTAGGCTTCCGGTGAAAAATAGACACATTCAAAAAGCAGGCTCTCATCGACATAATAGATTTCATTGTCCCTTAGCAAGCCGGGATAAGGTAAGGAAGTTGTGGGATCCCGTTCGGTGTCTTTTTGAATAATGGCGATATCAACATCCAGATAAGGGGGAAAAGGATCGCTCCCACTGAAGTCATTAATGCTGCCCATCAAGTGGGCGGCGCAGATGTTGGTTGTTCGATTGCGCAGCGTGTCCAGAAAACTGCGCGCTTCATTTTTAATGTCGGATACTTGCATAATTTTTTTGGCTGCGACGGTGTATAGTAAGAATTTTCAAATCTCGATTTGAAATTCCCTTGTTATAGGTATGAATTGTTAAAAATCATCCATATTTGGAACTCTTGCATATATTTAGCTACTATCAATATGTTTTGGCAAATTCTTTTCTTGGTATTTGCTAGTTGAAAAGACTAGGAGCGATGCACAGGTAATACCAAGCACCGGCCAGCGCGGGCTTCGGGTTGTTGAGGTTATTCTATACCGCCTGCCCGGAGCCCTCCCTGGACACGGTAAAAGGGCCAAATCGTAGAATTTTCAGGCAATTGGCCCAAATTGTACTTCAGATATCCCTCTCAGAGAGTTTCTTCGGTTTCCACTAGCCCATGGGCAATGGCAAACCGGGTCAATCCGGCAACATCGTGAATGCCCAGTTTTTTCATCACATTGCTACGGTGGGTGTCGGCTGTGCGAACGCTGATGGACAACTTTCCAGCGATTTCCTTGGTGCTGTTGCTTTCCGCCACTAGTTGTATGATTTCACGCTCTCGCGAGGTCAGCGTTTCGAAATTGCCAGCCTCTTTCGGATTGATCATCAATTCCCGCATGATCCGTACAACGCTCGGCCCGAAATAGGGCTGTCCGTTGGCCACGCTATGGACAGCCTTTTCCATTTCCTCCAGCCCAACATCCTTTTCCAAGAAACCATCCACGCCGGACTCAATCAGTTTTTTTACGACATCGGTACTATGAGTAGCGGAAAAGACCAACACTCGTGTATGGGGATTCTGGCTTTTAAGCCGGTGTAAAATCTCCATTCCATTGAGATTGGGAAGCATCACGTCGAGGATAAGCAAATCGGGCTGATGCTTTAGGCATAGATCGTAGCCTTCGAGGCCGTCCCCAGTGTGACCGACCAATTGAAAAGTCGGATAAGACTCCAGTAACCGGCAGATCAGGTCCCTCAGGATAGTTTGATCCTCAATAACAATAACTTTTTTGATTAATTTCACCACGATATTGCAATTATTTAAAATTATAGTGGATTAGCCTATTCTTTGTCTGTAATCTTAAAACGATTTTTCTATAAATCTGACATGATCGATCTCAACAGGTAGTCAATATTAGTTTTTTCTAAATGAATAGAATATTAGCCTTCTGCATTTGTGGATTATGCGCGACGTCTTGCGAAACGGTGGAAAATAATCCCCCTCCAGCTTCCACTGTGGATAGTGCTACAACCATGAG